>JAGHRU010000053.1 GCA_018066225.1 Candidatus Equimonas enterica | reverse complement strand
AAGCGACCGTAAGCGACAGCGCGCAGGGGCTGCTCGCGCATCGCCCAGAGCGGTGAAGCGGTTTGCCCTTGTCGCGCGAACGCTCTGCCTAGATAGTTCGCACGGTCTGCCCAAGCCCGAAAACGGTGCTGGTGTAGTCATTGTAACAGGCAGACTGACAACGCTTTAAGTTTATTTCGCATAAAATCAATAAACCCATAAATTCCAAACAATAAAAATGGAACATATTATTTCCCATGCGCATCTGACCATCGACAAGATACGCGAAATCCTCGACAACCACGCTACGCTGCGTCTCGGCGATGATGCCGTGGCAGCCATCCAGAAATGCCGCCAGTATCTCGATGAGAAGATGAAGACCTGCGACCGTCCTATCTACGGCGTTACCACAGGCTTCGGCTCGCTGTGCAACGTGTCGGTTGGCGCAGAAGACCTCTCGCAGTTGCAGCACAACCTCGTCATGAGCCACGCTTGCGGCATAGGCGAAGAGGTGCGTCCCGAAATCGTAAGAATCATGCTGCTCTTGAAGGCTCAAAACCTCTCCTACGGCCATAGTGGTTCGCAGGTCGTGACGGTGCAGCGTCTCGTGGATATGTTCAACAACGACATCCTTCCCGTGGTCTATCAGCAGGGGTCGCTGGGTGCGTCGGGCGACCTCGCACCGCTGGCACACCTCTGCCTGCCTATCATCGGCATGGGTGAGGTCTATTACAAAGGCCAACGCCGCGAAGCCGCCGACGTGTGGGCCGAACTCGGCTGGGAGCCTATCCGTCTGCAAAGCAAGGAAGGCCTGGCACTGCTCAACGGCACCCAGTTCATGAGTGCACACGCCGTATGGAGCATCATCCAGTGCGAGCGCCTCTCCGTATGGGCCGACGTCATCGGTGCTATCTCTCTCGAAGCCTACGACGGCCGCATCGAGCCCTTCTACCCGCACTCCCATCGCCTTCGCCGTCACAACGGCCAGCTGCGTACGGCAGAGCGTTTCCTCACGCTACTCGAAGGCAGTGAACTTATCCAGCGTCCCAAGGAGCATGTGCAGGATCCTTATTCCTTCCGTTGCATCCCGCAGGTACACGGGGCTGTCAAGGATAACATTGCGCGCGTGAAAGAAGTCATCGAGGACGAAATCAACGGCGTGACCGACAACCCCAATGTCTTCCCCGACGAGGATATGGTCATCTCCGCAGGCAACTTCCACGGTGAGCCCATCGCTATCCCCATGGATACCCTCGCCATCGCTATGGCCGAGTTGGGTAGTATCTCCGAACGCCGCATCTTCCGCCTCATCTCTGGCCAGCGCGGTCTTCCCTCCTTCCTCGTGGCTACTCCCGGCCTCAACAGCGGCTTCATGATACCGCAATATACGGCCGCCTCGATTGTGAGCCAGACCAAGGGCTACTGCTGGCCTGCTTCCTGCGACTCCATCCCCTCGTCGCAAGGACAAGAAGACCACGTCAGCATGGGTAGCAATGCCGCTACGAAGCTGGTGCGCGTGATTGAAAACGTAGAGTCCGTGCTCGGTATCGAGCTCTTCAATGCCGTGCAAGCCCTCGACTTCCGTCGCCCTGCACGCTCCTCCGAGCCCATCGAAAAGGTCGTGGCAGAATACCGCAAGGTCGTGCCGTTTATCAAGAACGACACCTATATGCACCCGCTCATCAAGGCATCAAAGGCATTCATCCATCATGACTACCATTGTTAAAAACATCTCGGAACTCGTCGGCGTCACTGCCCCCGATGTCTTGCGCCGTCAAGGCACGGAGATGAGCGATGTGGGCCTGGTGCGCCATGCCTATCTGCTCATCGAGGACGACCGCATCGCAGGCTATGGCTCGATGACGGCGATGCCGCAAGAGGCCGATTGCGTCATCGATGCCAAGGACTGCGTCGTGATGCCTTCCTTCTGCGATTCCCATACCCACATCGTCTATGCGGGGCAGCGCGACGGAGAGTTTATCGACAAAATCAATGGCCTCTCCTATGAGGAGATTGCTGCCCGTGGCGGTGGCATCCTCTGCTCTTCCGATCATCTCCACGCCACCAGTGAGGACGAACTCTTCGCCCAGAGCCTCTCGCGTGTAAGGGAGATGGTAGCCGCAGGTACGGGAGCCATAGAAATCAAAAGCGGCTATGGGCTCAACCCCGCCGACGAACTCAAAATGCTGCGCGTCATACGCCGGCTTCGCGAAGCGACGCCAGCCCTCATCCGCAGCACCTTTCTCGGTGCACACGCCATAGGGCGCGGTTACACCCACGAGGGCTATGTCGATAGCGTCATCCGTGAGATGTTGCCTGCCGTAGCCGCAGAGGGACTGGCCGACTTCGTTGATGTGTTTTGCGACGAGGGCTTCTTCACCGTGGCCGACACCGACCGCATCCTCACGGCTGCCCATGCCCTCGGCATCCGTCCCAAGATACATGCCAACGAACTCGCCGTCAGCGGCGGCGTACAAGTCGGGGTGAAGCACGGCGCTTTGTCGGTCGATCACTTGGAACGCACCACCGACGCCGAGATAGAAGCCCTCCGCGGTAGCACGACCATGCCCACCATGCTCCCTGGCTCCTCCTTCTTCCTCGGCCTGCCCTATGGCCGTGCCAAGGACTTCGTGGCGGCAGGTCTGGGCGTTGCCCTTGCCAGCGACTACAACCCCGGAAGTTCTCCCTCGGGTGATATGCGTTTCGTCATGGCGATGGGCTGCATCCGCATGCGTCTCACGCCGGAGCAAGCCCTCAATGCCTGCACGCTCAACAGCGCCTATGCCATGGGCGTGAGTGACGAAGTGGGCAGCATAGCCGTAGGCAAACGTGCCAATGTCATCGTCACCTCCCAGCCCACGCTCGGCCGCATCACCTACCTCCATCACACGCCTTTCATCGCCCAGCATATCGTGGGCGGTCGGGTGGTGAGCGCGTAGCGGTCACCGGGTGCTAATATACTGCAATAGCAAAGCCCCACGCCTGCTGATGGCGTGGGGCTTTGCGTCGGTAAAGGGGAAGGGGTTACCGCCTACTTCATGGCTTCGACGAAGGGCTTGGGGGCTGGTGTCTCGAAGTGTAAGTGCTCGCCCGTAATAGGGTGGTAGAAGTCGAGGCGGAAAGCGTGAAGCGCGAGGCGACCGATGGGGTCGTCGCCATTGCCGTACTTGATGTCGCCGCAGACGGGGTGGCCGAGGTCTTGCAGGTGGACGCGTATCTGGTTTTTGCGTCCCGTTTCCAGTTTCAGTTCTACGAGGGAGTGGGCTGTGCCCTTGCGCAGTGTGCGAAAGTGCGTGATGGCGAGTTTGCCACCGTTGTCCGTCGGCGAGGAGTAGGTGAAGTAGGCTTTGTTGTCTTTAAGCCAACTCTTCACGGTGCCGCTCTTCTGGCTCATCGTGCCACTGACCAGTGCGATGTATCGGCGGTCGGTGACGATGTCGCGCCAGTTGTGCTCGAGGATTTCCTCGGCTTCGAGCGACTTGGCATAGACCAGCAGTCCCGAAGTGTCGCGGTCGAGGCGGTGCACGACATGGGCGGTGCGCTTCTGGCCGCTGCGGCGCAGGTAGTCATCGAGTACCGTCTTGACGCTGAAGGTGTGGTGACTGGTGGCCATGGAGAGTATGCCGACGGCTTTCTCGATGACCATGATGTGTGGGTCTTCATAGACGAGTTTGACGAAGCGGCTCTCGATGGTCGGTCCTTTCTTGCGCTTGCTGATTTCGACGCTTTGCCCCGGGCGCAACGGCAGGTCGTATTGCTTGACGAAACGCTTATCGACGCGCACGCCGTTGCCGGCGAGGATGGCTTTGGCCTTTTGGCGCGAGATGCCGTCGAGGCTTTGCAGGATGAAGGGTAGGAGAGTGGTGGCCTCTTTGACGGTGAACGTGGTGTATTGGGGACGGTTGCTATACATGGCGGAAGGGGGTGTGGCGGGCTTGTCGTGGCGATTTGCCCATGTTTGTGGTGCAAAGTTACGACAAGAAGTGCAATGTGCCAAATGTTTTTGTTATCTTTGTGCCCACAATGTCGCTGATTACTGCCTTTGGAAATATGCTGCGTGGCCTGCTGCGCTACTGCGTGGTGTGCCATCGCCCAATGCGCACGCACCATTTCAGTATCTGTCCGCACTGTGTGGCGCGCCTGCCTTTCGTGCACTACCGCGGCGCGGTGGGCAATCCGATGGAGCGTTTGCTGTGGAGCAATGCCTACGACATCGGGCGTGCCCAAGCCTTGCTCTTGCACCGTGCGCCCAGCGTGACCACAATCTTCGTGCGCCACTTCAAGCACCACGAAGAGCGCGCCTTGCTGACCCAACTGACGCGGATGGCGGTGGCCGAACTTCGCGACACCGATTTCGTCGCCACCATCGACGCCGTCGTGCCCGTGCCGCTCAGCCGTGAGCGTCAGCGTCAGCGCGGCTACAACCAAGCCGCCGTCATCGCCGAGACGGTGGCACGCGAGACGGGGTTACCCTGCCTTCCCGACCTCTTGCAGCGGGTGGTGGATAATCCGTCGCTCTCTGCCGAGCACGTCGCCGACCGCGTGGCAGGGGTGGCTGGCATCTTCCGCGCTGCGCCCGAAGGCGAAGCCTATCGCCACATCCTGTTCGTCGATGACACCATCACCACAGGGGCTACGCTGCGCGAGTGTGCCCATACGATGGCCGATGCGCATACCCGTATTCATACGTTCAGTTTCCTCACCCTCTTCGTGGCAAGTGGCCTCCATGTGGGCTACGGTCGCGCAGAAGTAACGTCCAACGAAGATGAACTCATTAGAAGCAAGCCAACGCCTTGAAGAAGGCTTCTACCACTATCTGCTGGTCGTCAAGGGGCGTTCGGCGCGTACCGTCGAGACCTACCGTGCACCCCTCACGCAGTTTCGTGACTTCTGGCAGAGCAAAGACGAATGTCTGACGTGGCAGACCGTCGATACCGACCTGCTGCGGCTGTGGGTGGCCGACCTCATGCGGCAAGGACGTGCTGTCGCTACGGTGCGCCGTGGTATGAGTGCGGTGCGCTCGTTCTTTCGCTATCTGCTCATCATAGGAGAGGTGAAGCGTGACCCCATGCACCTTGTGAAAGCACCCAAAATGCCGCGACGCTTGCCCACCTTCATGCGGGAGGACGAGATGAATCGCCTCTTTGAAGACTACGATTTCGGCGAAGGCTATTTAGGCAGTCGCAACCGACTCATCCCGCTCACGCTCTATCATACAGGCATCCGCGCCAGCGAAGCCATCGGGCTGACGACGGCCGATATCGACCTCGAGCGCCACGCTCTCAAAGTGACGGGTAAGGGCAACAAACAGCGCATCGTGCCTTTCGGCGAAGAACTGGCGGCGGCATTTGCTGACTACCTGCCGCAGCGTCAGGAGCACTGCGGCAGTGCCGTCGGCGCACTCTTGCTGAAGCAATCGGGCAAGCCGTTGCGCTACGACGACCTGCGCGCTGTGGTGCACGAAGCCCTTGCGGCAGTGTGTACGCGCCACCGCCTCTCGCCCCATGTTCTGCGTCACACCTTTGCCACCGTGATGCTCAACAACGGCGCGTCGCTCGAAGCCATTCAGCACCTTCTGGGGCATGCCAACCTCGACACGACGGCCATCTACGCCCACACCTCTGTCGCCGAAATCAAGCGCGAGTATGCTGCGGCACATCCGCGTGAGAAGTCTGAAAACGAAACATAGCGCCGCACCTTTTATTTATACACGCGTAGGCGCGTGCGCGCGAAAAGCATCCTGTAAATCAGAGACTTACATCTCGCTGAAACGGTCTGCCCAGACCGTTTCACCTGTCTGCCCAGATCGTTCGCACGGTCTGGGCAGATCGTTTTCACCGTCTGCCCAGATAGGAAACGGACGAAAACGGGGCTTTTGCAGAAATCTCGCAATAAAAGTGCAAAAAACTTTGCCTGTATCAAAAAATCTTTGTACCTTTGCAGCCCGAAAGGTGTACTATGCCCTTTTGTGAACCCCTATCAGCAACAAAACAATAATACATAAATAATTAAAAATCAACAAAATGCCAACTATTCAACAACTCGTAAGAAAGGGTCGTGCAGTAGCGCAGGAGAAGAGTAAGTCTCCCGCATTGGACGCATGCCCTCAGCGTCGTGGCGTTTGCGTGCGTGTCTATACCACCACGCCGAAGAAGCCTAATTCCGCAATGCGTAAGGTGGCTCGTGTACGCCTCACTAACTCTAAGGAGGTCAACTCCTACATCCCCGGTGAAGGTCACAACCTGCAAGAGCACAGCATCGTGCTGGTGCGCGGCGGTCGTGTGAAGGACCTCCCCGGTGTACGTTACCACATCGTGCGTGGTACCCTCGATACCGCAGGCGTGGCCAACCGCACCCAGCGTCGTTCCAAGTACGGCGCAAAGCGTCCTAAGGCTGCTAAGAAGTAAGCACGGACGCGCATCTCGCCAGAGACGCAACACTATCTAAATCAAATTGGTTTGCATGGAAGGTTGAGTAAGTATCCCAACGGGGAACTGAAGACACCACTGCAGCCCCTAACAAAACCAAACCTTTTTATTACACACAATGAGAAAAGCAAAACCTAAGAAGCGTGTGATTCTTCCAGATCCCGTCTATGGCGATCAGAAAGTATCCAAGTTCGTCAACCACCTCATGTATGATGGTAAGAAGAACCTCAGCTACGAAATTTTCTATCACGCCCTCGAAATCGTTGGCGAAAAGATGAAGAGCGAAGAGAAATCCGCGCTCGAAATCTGGAAGGAAGCACTGGACAAGGTTACGCCACAAGTGGAAGTAAAGAGCCGCCGTATTGGTGGTGCTACTTTCCAAGTGCCTACCGAAATTCGTCCCGATCGTAAGGAGTCTGTCAGCATGAAGAACATGATTGGCTACGCTCGTAAGCGTGGCGGTAAGACCATGGCCGACAAGCTCGCAGCCGAAATTATGGACGCTTACAACGAGCAGGGTGGTGCCTTCAAGCGCAAAGAAGATATGCACCGCATGGCCGAGGCTAACCGTGCATTCGCTCACTTCCGTTTCTAATAGATAGCGTACAAGAAGAAAATGGCAAAGCAAGACTTACATTTGACGCGTAACATCGGCATCATGGCTCACATCGATGCCGGTAAGACGACCACTTCCGAGCGTATCCTCTTCTATACGGGTAAGACCCACAAGATTGGTGAGGTGCACGAAGGTGGTGCTACTATGGACTGGATGGAGCAAGAGCAGGAGCGTGGTATCACGATTACCCCTGCTGCTACCACTGCCTTCTGGAAGTACAATGGTACCCAATACAAGTTCAACCTCATTGACACTCCGGGACACGTGGACTTCACCGCCGAGGTGGAGCGTTCGCTCCGTGTGCTCGATGGTGCTGTGGCTACTTACTGCGCAGTAGGTGGCGTGGAGCCCCAGTCCGAGACTGTATGGCGCCAGGCTGACAAGTACAACGTGCCGCGTATCGGCTATGTCAATAAGATGGACCGCTCTGGTGCAGACTTCTTCGAGGTGGTGCGCCAGATGAAGGACGTCCTCGGTGCTACCCCTTGCGTTATCTCCGTGCCCATTGGCTCTGAGGAGAAGTTTAAGGGTATCGTCGATCTCATCAAGATGAAAGCCATCCTCTGGCACGATGAGACGATGGGCGCAGAGTACGATGTAGAAGATATCCCCGCAGAGCTCCAAGCCGAGTGTGAAGAGTGGCGCGGCAAGATGATTGAGCTCGCTGCCGAGCAGGACGAGAGCCTCATGGAGAAGTACTCTGAGGATCCCGATAGCCTCACCGAAGAGGAAATCGTGGCCGCTATCCGTAAGGGCACCTTGGCACTCGATATCGTGCCTATGACCTGTGGCTCCTCCTTCAAGAACAAGGGCGTGCAGACCCTCTTGGACTATGTCTGCATGTTCCTCCCCAGCCCGCTCGATACGCCCAACATCGAAGGTCAAAACCCCGAGACTGGCGAGATGGAAACCCGCCGTCCCGATGAGGACGAGAAGACCTCTGCACTCGCCTTCAAGATAGCCACCGATCCCTATGTCGGCCGTCTTACCTTCTTCCGCGTTTACTCCGGTAAGGTAGAGGCTGGTAGCTACATCTACAACGTACGCTCTGGCAAGAAGGAGCGCGTGAGCCGTCTCTTCCAGATGCACTCCAATAAGCAAAATCCTGTGGAGCTGATTGGTGCTGGCGACATCGGCGCAGGCGTTGGCTTCAAGGATATCCGCACGGGTGACACCCTTACCGATGAGGGCTCTCCCATCGTGTTGGAGTCTATGGAATTACCCGATCCCGTTATCGGTATCGCCGTAGAGCCCAAAACCCAGAAGGACCTCGACAAACTCAGCAACGGCCTTGCCAAACTCGCCGAAGAAGACCCGACGTTCACCGTCAAGACGGACGAGCAGAGCGGTCAGACCATCATCAGCGGTATGGGTGAGCTTCACCTCGACATCATCATCGACCGTCTCAAGCGCGAGTTCAAGGTAGAGTGCAACCAAGGTAAGCCTCAGGTGAACTACAAGGAGGCAATCACCAAGACTGTCAATCTCCGCGAGGTTTACAAGAAGCAGTCGGGTGGTCGCGGTAAGTTCGCAGACATCATCGTCAATGTCGGCCCCGTGGACGAAGACTTCAAGGAAGGTGGCCTGCAATTCGTCAATAGCGTGACGGGCGGTCATATCCCCAAGGAGTTCATTCCTTCCGTACAGAAGGACTTTGAGAACGCAATGAAGAGCGGTGTGCTCGGCGGTTATCCGCTCGACAGCCTCAAGGTAGAGCTTCTCGACGGCTCTTTCCACCCTGTGGACTCCGACCAGCTCTCCTTCGAAATCGCCGCACTGCAAGCCTACAAGAACGCTTGTGCACAGGCTGGCCCTGTGCTCATGGAGCCTATGATGAAGCTGGATGTCATCACTCCCGAGGAGAACATGGGTGACGTCATCGGCGACCTCAACAAGCGTCGTGGCCAAGTGGAAGGCATGGAGAACAGCCGCAGCGGTGCACGCATCGTGAAGGCTATGGTGCCCCTGAGCGAAATGTTTGGTTACGTTACCGCTCTGCGTACCATCACCTCTGGCCGTGCCACGAGTTCTATGCAGTATGACCACCACGAGCCTGTCAGCAACAGCATTGCACGTAGCGTGCTCGAGGAAATCAAGGGTCGCGTAGATCTCATCAAGTAAGCGCGCAAGACGCTCGACTATTGTCATCACATGCCACGCAGCACTCCCGCTGCCCAGCATCTGGGCAGTGGGGAGGCCGCGGAGCATCCATCTGCTGACGTTAGCGAATGACTCTTAACGTCAGCCCCATAACAACCTATCATCATCAAAAAAAATCACCCAACAATGAGTCAGAAGATTCGTATTAAACTGAAAAGTTACGACCACACTCTTGTCGAAAAGTCGGCAGAGAAAATTGTGAAGAATGTTAAGGCTACTGGTGCCGTCGTGAGCGGTCCGATACCCCTGCCCACCCGCAAGCGTATCATCACCGTCAATCGTTCCACCTTCGTCAATAAGAAGAGCCGCGAACAGTTTGAGGTATCCACTTACAAGCGTCTTATCGACATTTACAGCAGCAACACGAAGACCATCGACGCTCTCATGAAGCTCGAACTTCCTTGCGGTGTAGAAGTTGAAATCAAAGTGTAGTCCTGCAACGCAAGCATAACCTGTTAAGGAGGATGGAAGCCGCACGGCTTTCATCCTCTCTTTTGTTTTTGTGCGCCTCCGCTGCCCGCTTGCTCTCGCGCACGTCTCCATAGCAGTGCATTTTAATGGGCACTAAAATGTTTTTTAATGGGCAGTAAAATCGATTTTAGTGGGCAGTAAAATGAAATGACCTGCCCGCTTGGGCGAGGCAAGATGGGCAAAGCCGGTGCCCTTTCCCGCTTTTTATGCGCATTTCTCGGGCAAATTCGTGATTTTTTTTGTACTTTTGCAGTGGCAAAGAATGCCCTATCAACTAATGCACGCCTATGTCACCGACAACGCAACAATACACCGAGGCTTCCATCCGACACCTTGAGGACGTAGATCATATCCGTCTGCGTGCTGGTATGTATATCGGACGCCTTGCCGATGGTTCCCATGCCGAAGACGGTATCTACATACTCCTGAAAGAGACGGTGGACAACTCCATTGACGAATTTAACGCTGGCTACGGCAAGCGCATCGATATCGACATCGAGGAAAACACCAAAGCCTCCGTCCGCGACTATGGCCGAGGCATTCCCTTGGGGAGTCTCGTCGATGCCGTGAGCAAGCTCAACACTGGTGGCAAATACGACACCAATACCTATGTAGCCTCTGTCGGCCTCAACGGCGACGGCCTCAAGGCCGTCAATGCCCTCAGCAGCGTCTTCGTCGCCCGCGCCACCCGTGACGGACAGTACCGCGAAGTCACCTTCCACCAAGGCAAACTCGTGAGCGACGTCAGCGGCGAGAGTGATGAGGAGAACGGCACCTATATCCATTTCGAGCCCGATGCCGAACTCTTCGGTGCCTATCGCTTCCACAGCGAATTTGTGGAGACGATGCTCCGCAACTATACCTACCTCAATACTGGGCTGGCTATCTATCACAACGGCCGCCGCATCATCTCGCGTGGCGGTCTGCTCGACCTGCTCTCCGACCGCATGACGGCCAATCGCCTCTACGACATCGTGCACCTCTCGGGCGACGGCATCGACATCGCCTTCACCCACACCGACCAGTACGGCGAGGAGTACTACTCCTTTGTCAATGGGCAAAACACCACGCAGGGTGGTACGCACCAGAGTGCCTTCAAGGAGCACATCGCGCGCACCATCAAGGAATACTTCGGTAAGAACTTCGACGTGCAGGACGTGCGCAACGGCCTCGTCGCTGCCATCTCCATTCGCGTCATAGAGCCCATCTTCGAGTCGCAGACCAAGATTAAACTCGGCTCGCTCACCATGGCGCCCGATAAGGACAGCCATGGACAGCCTTTCGCGCTCTCTGGCGTGAGCGTCAATAAGTTCGTTGGTGACTTCATCAAGCAGCAGGTGGACAACTATCTGCACAAGCATCTCGACGTCGCGGAAGTCATCCTTCAGAAGATACAAGCCAGCGAAAAGGAGCGAAAGGCCATCGCTGGCGTGACGAAACTCGCCCGCGAAAGGGCAAAGAAGGCCAACTTGCACAACAAGAAGTTGCGCGACTGCCACATCCATCTCAACGATGCGCCGCCCAAGGCCAAACGCGACAGCGACGATAGCCACGACATCCGCTACGACTCCTCCATCTTCATCACCGAGGGCAACTCCGCTTCGGGCAGCATCACGCAGTGTCGTGACGTCAATACGCAAGCCGTGTTCTCGCTGCGCGGTAAACCGCTCAACTGTTACGGTCTCACCAAGAAGGTGGTCTATGAGAACGATGAGTTCAATCTCCTGCAAGCGGCACTCAACATCGAAGACGGCCTCGACGGTCTGCGTTACAACAAGGTCATCATCGCCACCGATGCCGATGTGGATGGCATGCACATCCGCCTCTTGATGATTACGTTCTTCCTCCAATTCTTCCCCGAACTCATCAAGAAGGGGCATGTCTATATCCTCCAAACGCCGCTCTTCCGTGTGCGCAACAAGAAGAAAAAGGATGCTGTCGCCGTTGCCACTGGCCGGAAGGTCACGAAAGGTGCGGGCGCAGCCCTCATCAAGAAGGCCAAGAGCAGCACGCGCACGGAGTTTGAGACCATATATTGCTACAGCGAAGAGGAGAAACTCGCGGCCATAGAGCGTCTGCAACCTTCGCCCGAGATCACGCGCTTCAAGGGGCTTGGCGAGATTTCTGCCGACGAGTTTAAGCACTTCATCGGCCCCGAGATGCGCTTGGAGCAAGTCACGCTCCACAAGCGCGACCAGGTGGCCGAGTTGCTCGAATACTATATGGGCAAGAACACGATGGACCGACAGACCTTCATCATCGACAACCTCGTGGTGGAGGAAGACCTCGTCGAAACGCCACAGTAAATGCCTCTCATCTCTTGACATTACGCCATGACTACTGCACTCTTTCCCGGTACTTTTCGTCCCTTCACACGCGGCCATGCTGCCATCGTGCAGCGTGCGTTGCGCCTCTTCGACCATGTCGTCATCGGCATAGGCTACAATGCCGAGAAGCCCGAGGCTGCCGACATCGATGCGCGGGTGGCCGACATCGCGCGCCTCTATGAGACTGTGCCGCAAGTCACGGTGCGTGCTTATCACGGCCTCACCACCGACTGCGCCGCCGAGGTGGGGGCCGACTGCCTGCTGCGTGGTGTGCGCAGCGTCAAGGACTTCGAATATGAGCGCGACATTGCCGAAATCAACCGCCAACTCTCGGGCTTGGAGACCATCATCCTCATAAGCGAGCCCCAGTATGCTGCCATCTCCTCTTCTCTCGTGAGGGAGTTGCAGCACTATGGCAAGGACGTAACGTCCCTGCTGCCTTCCCACGACCAACTCTAACCCACAGCATAGACCATGCAACGACTGCTCACATCACTCTTCATACTCTGTGCCGCACTCACTGCGGGAGCGCAGCAAATCGTCGATGGCATCAACATCGACCAGCTCCGCAAGGTGCAGTACGCCACCGCCGCCATCACTCAACTCTATGTCGATACCATCAATCAGGAGAAGCTCGCCGAGGAGGCCATCCGCGGCATGCTCAAATCCTTGGATCCTCACTCCGCCTATTCCAATGCCGAGGAGACGCGCAGGCTCAACGAGCCCCTTGATGGCAATTTCGAGGGTATCGGCGTGCAATACAAGATGCTCGAAGACACCCTTGTAGTCATGCAGACTACGCCGAAAGGGCCTTCCGAGAAGGCGGGCATCCTCTCGGGCGACCGCATCGTCACCGTCGATGGGCGTTCGATAGCGGGCGTCAAGATTACGACGGACAGCATCCAGCATGTGCTGCGTGGCCCCAAGGGTACGCAGGTGAGGCTGGGCATCAAACGCGAGGGCGTGGATGGGCTGCTGCCTTTCGACATCGTGCGCGACAAGATACCCGTCAATACCGTCGATGCCGCCTACATCACGGCCCCCGGTGTGGGCTACATACGCCTCGAACGCTTCGGCGCGCAGAGTGGTAAGGAGGTGAAAGCCGCCATAGAGCAACTCAAAAAGGCGGGTATGCGCCAACTCATCCTCGACTTGCAGCAAAACGGTGGCGGCTATCTCGGTGCAGCGCAGGAGGTGGCTTCGGAGTTCCTGCCCGAGAAGAGCCTCGTGGTCTTCACCGAAGGACGCAACGATGAGCGCAAGGTGCTCAATGCCTACTCTGGCGGCTCGTTCACCAAGGGCGACCTCGTCATCCTCGTCGATGAGTTCACGGCCTCTGCGGCCGAGATTGTCAGTGGCGCAGTGCAAGACCACGATCGTGGCACCATCATCGGCCGCCGCACCTTCGGTAAGGGACTGGTGCAGCGCCCCATAGAGTTGCCCGACGGCAGCATGATACGCCTCACCGTGTCGCACTACTTCACGCCCTCTGGCCGCTGCATCCAGAAGCCCTACACCAAGGGCGAGAAGGAGGAATATGCCCTCGACTTTGCCAACCGCTACAAGCACGGCGAACTCACCAATATCGACTCCATACACCTCGACTCCACGAAGGTCTATCGCACCCTGCGCAAGGAGCGCATCGTCTATGGCGGTGGCGGCATCATGCCCGACATCTTCGTGCCGCTCGACACGACGACCTACACCAAGTTCTACACCGCCATCTCGCGCCACAATATCCTCAATCAGACTTCGCTGCGCTACAACACCAAGCACCGTGAGGCCATCAAGCAGCAATATGCCGACCCCGAGGATTTCGTCAGCCGCTACGAAGTGCCCGAGGAGGTCATCGATGGCATCCTCTCCGAGGCCAAGGCCAAGGGACTCGCGCCCAAGGACGACGACGAATTGCGGGAGACGGTGGCCGACCTTCGGTTTATGCTCAAGGCTCTCGTGGCCTATGATGTGTGGGACCGTGCGGCCTATTTCCGTGTCTTCAATCAGCGCAGCGATGTCTTCCGTGCCGCGTTGGAGCACCTTGCAGCGGGCAAAAAATAACTTTTTTCTCCCAAAAGTTTGGCCATAACAAAATAACTTGCTAATTTTGCACCGCGTTAGCAGATAACAGCGCACCTTGTTCCATGGTGTAATGGTAGCACAACAGGTTTTGGTTCTGTTTGTAGAGGTTCGAATCCTCTTGGAACAACGCTTTCCCCCGAAATACCAGCCCCTTTCGTCGTTTCCTTGACGGAGGGGCTGCTTGTTTTCCTTACCCTCATCAGTCGTCACGGTCTGCGCAGACACAATCTGCCCAGACCGTTTTCACGACAAGGGCAGAGAGTTTCACCTGTCTGCGCAGATAGTTTTTCCTCTCTGCCCAGAGGCGAAAACGTCGGCCTCCTCCCGCAGCCTCGACCGCCGAGCAGCCGCGTACAGTTCATCGGCCAAAAATGACGGTTCACCGCCTATTTTTTGCGGTTCACCCCCTTGGCCCTTGCACGTTTTTCGCGCGCTTACTACCTTTGCCCCCGTAAACGTTGATGGCTGCTTCGGCAGTTCCCTTCCATCAGCATCAATTACAACGTGAACGCAGAGGGAAAGTTCGCAAAATTTATACTAATAACACGATGAACAAAATCATTAAAATTTGTGTGTTCCTATTCGTAGGATGTTTGTTTAGTGCATGTCACTCGAATGATGACGAGATGGTCGTAAACGCAGAAGAC
>JAGHRU010000165.1 GCA_018066225.1 Candidatus Equimonas enterica | reverse complement strand
GTTTATACGTAGTTGATGTCCAATACATTGCCTCAAAGGAATTGGCATTCGCAGGAAGGAAAAGAGTATCCCCATTTCTCTTACTTTTTACCAAGAACCCTTTATAATATTCTGCCCATTCCCACTTACTGTTGTCAATAAGTTCTTTTATTTCCGCCACTGTCGGCAAACGCCAAAGTGGATAGTCAAGCCTTAAAGCCTCTTCCCCCGTGAAAGTAATACCGAGTTTTTTAGCAGAATCTGCCCCCAAATTACATTCAGCCCATATTGTCCCTGAAGGTAATCCCAAATCAATCTCGGACGTAGGTCCTGGAGGGATATCCGGCTCGATAGGCATGATGGGTTCAGTCTCATAATCATAGCATGAACACACACACATCATTACCCCGAAGCACATCATCTGTGCTACGGAAAGTAAAGGTCTAAAAAAGTTTCGTTTCATATTTCTGAATTTTATTTGTAAATCTTTTCGCAATTTTCGTACTAAGTTACCATGCAGTCTTTATTCTGCCAAATCTTTTATTTGAACTGGCGCTTTCTATATGGGAATTTGAATCGAATGAATGTTGCCCACGGGAAACGACACATCCGTCAAGTGCCCTCGTGTGGCATCTAAACAGGTTGTTCGTAAGTATGTTATTGGATTTAGAAACCGCATAATACCCCCAAAAAACACTAACGTTAAGGATGCTACATTGCATATTACTATAAGCAATCTGCGATGTCGTGGTTTTTGTATCAGGCAGGTACATATTTGTAAGTATAAAATTTTTTGCAAAATTACAAAATTTTTTTTGTGATTTAGTTCGTTTTCTCCCCGTTTTTTACAATTATTTGCGGTTTTTGTTGGCCAGACGCACATTTTGCATCATTTTGCAGTGCATATTAGGCAAAAGTATTTTCGTGTTGGAAATCTTCTTGATACTCAACTGTAACTTCTACTGGACGAAGTAATCTAAAGTTCCCAACATGGCTTGTGGGATTCATTCAGGAGATATTGCTGTCTGGTAAAATTGCTATCTTTGCCTATGGTTATGAATTTTGTTTTGTGGTAGAAGCAAAGATAACCAAAAGGGCTGATACTTCATGGGAGTGTCAGCCCTAATTTTTCAACTCAAAAAGAAGTTTTACCAGACAGCCATATTCCGATATATAGACCAACGCCGTGTGCTTTAAGACTATGCGAAAAGGGCAGCGTGGCGTGTGGCGGCAGGGTGAGGGCGCAAAAATGGCGGTGCTGGCTATGCGCTATAAAGTGCAGATAGATAGTCGTTTACGGCGAATGGTGCCGCTCTGCTGCTGCGCGTAGCCGCTCGCCTCTGGGCAGACGAGGACGACTGCTCTGCCCTCATCGGCGCGCGCGTCTGCCCTTGGCGTGTGCACGCTCTGCCCTTGTCGTGCGTGAGGGCTGCCCAGATGCGTCGTTTTGCCCCGCAAAATGTGGCAGAAAGGGTGGGGTAGAGCCCGCTTTGGGCTGCGCGGCGCAGCAGTTTTGTGACACGGGGCAACGAAAAAATGTACGAAAAGTGAGGGCGATGTGGTGGCGTTTAACTTTTTTTTGCTACCTTTGACGCGCAAAACCAATCTACTACTATGAAACTACGACATCTCTTTGTAGCACTCTCACTGCTCGCCGCAGCAGTGGCAGTGCCTGCGCAGGCACAGGAGGTCGGCAGCCAAGTGCACCGACAGTCCGATGGCTATGAGTATCCCACCGACCCCGCCGTGATGGAGAAACTCACAGCGTGGCAAGACTTGAAATTTGGCGTCATCTTCCACTGGGGGCTCTACGCCGTACCCGGCATCGTGGAGTCGTGGAGCATCTGCTCCGAGGACTGGATCACCCGTCCCGAGGGGTCGGAATACGGCGAATACAAGAAGTGGTACTGGGGACTTAACAGCCAGTTGTGCCCCACCCAGTTCGCCCCCAAGGCGTGGGCCGACTACATGGCCGACGCGGGCATGAAATATATGGTCTTCACCACGAAGCACCACGACGGCTTCTGCATGCTCGACTCCAAGGAGACCGATTTCACCATCGCACACGGCCCCTTCGCCGCCGACCCGCGCCGCGATGTGGCGCGTCATGTCTTCGATGCCTTCCGCGACCGTGGCTTCTGGATAGGGGCGTACTTCTCCAAGCCCGACTGGCATTGTCCGTGGTATTGGCGACCCGAAAATGCCACTCCCGACCGCCGCGAAAACTATAAGCGCGAGAGCCATCCCGAGTGGTGGCAGCAGTATGTGGGCTACACGCAGCGACAACTGCGCGAGATTACCACGCGTTACGGCGCACTCGACATCCTCTGGCTCGACGGTGGCTGGGTGTCGGGCGACGAGATAGGGCTCGACACCATCCTTGCCGAAGCCCGTCAGCGGCACCCGGGGCTCTTGGCGGTCGATAGAGCCGTCAAAGGACGCAACGAGAACTATCAGACCCCAGAGCGCGGCATACCCGAAGGACAACTCCTCCACCCGTGGGAGAGCTGCATACCGCTGAGCAACGACTGGGGCTGGACACCTCGCCCGCATTACAAGTCCGCACAGCGGGTCATCAATACGCTGGCAGAAGCGACGGCCAAGGGTGGTGCGCTGCTGCTGGGCATAGGCCCCAAGGCCGACGGTAGCATTGAGCCCGAAGTGGTGAGTCGGCTGCACGAGATAGGGCAGTGGATGCGCCGCAACGGTGCGGCTATCTATGCCACGCGTCCTACACCGCACTACCACGAAGGCCGTATCTGGTTTACCCAGAGCCGCGACGGCCGCACGCGTTATGCCATCTATGCCTTGCCCGAGGGGGAAACGCTGCCCGCCACCATCACTTGGCACGGCAATCTGCCCGTGGGAAAAGTCACGCTGCTCGCCACGGGACAAGCCTTGAAGACAAAGCATAGTGGCGACAGCGTCACCGTCACACTGCCACGCGGCATGAAGGCCGAGTCCTTCGCCCTGTCTTTCCGCGTGGCAGAGACGGCAGCCGCGCCGCTCTACAAGCAGTCCGATGCGCCCATAGCCCAGCGGGTCGATGACCTCTTGGGGCGTATGACGCTCGCGGAGAAGGTGGGACAACTGCGCTGCCCCTTAGGGTGGGAGACCTACACCAAGCACGCCGATGGCACGATCACTGCCTCCGACCTGCTATGCCGTGACCTCGACGGGGACAGCCCCGTCGGGGGCTACTACGGCGTTATGCGGGCCGACCCGTGGACGCAAAAGACGATAGCCAACGGCCTTTGCCCCCGACAGGCGGCAGAGGCCGTTAATGTGTTGCAGCGCAGAGCCGTGGAGCACACCCGCCTCGGCATACCGCTGCTCCTGGCCGAGGAGACACCGCACGGCCACATGGCCATCGGCACGACCGTCTTCCCCACGGGGCTGTGTCTCGCCGCGTCGTGGGACACGGCACTCATGCAGCGCGTAGGGCAGGTGTGGGGCGAAGAGATGCGCCTGCAAGGCGGCACGATGGGCTACGGGCCTGTGCTCGACATTGCCCGTGACCCACGCTGGAGCCGTACGGAGGAGACCTTCGGTGAGGACGCCACGCTCTCGGCGCGTATGGGTACTGCCCTCGTGGGTGGTATGCAGGGCACCGACCTCGCCGACGGCCGCCACATCGCCGCCACCCTCAAGCACTTCGCCGCTTACGGCGTCTCGGAAGGTGGGCTCAACGGGGCCCGCACCGTGGTGGGCGAGCGTATGCTCCACGACGAACTCCTGCCGCCTTTTCGCAGCGCGGTAGAGGCTGGATGCTGCGGCGTGATGACCGCTTACAATGCCATCGATGGCGTGCCCTGCACCAGCAACCGCGCTCTGCTCACCGATGTGCTGCGCGGCGCGTGGCACCACACGGGCGTCGTCGTGTCCGACCTCCTCGCCATCGATGCGCTCTCCGACACCCATCATGTGGCATCTGACAAGGCAGAGGCGGCTGCGCTCGCCCTCAGAGCAGGCGTCGATATTGACCTCGGCGCAGCGTGCTACGGCGCACCGCTCTTGGAGGCCGTGGAGCGTGGCCTCGTCAGCGTGGCCGACATCGACAGTGCCGTGGCACGGGTCTTGACGCTCAAGTTTCGCCTCGGCCTCTTCGAGCATCCCTATGTCAGCCCCACCGAAGCCGCAGCGCGTGTGCACGCTGCCGACCACCGCGCGCTCGCCCTCGAGGCTGCCCGCGAAGGCATCGTGCTGCTCAAGAACGACGGTACGCTGCCGCTTTCTACCGATTTGCGCCGCATAGCCGTCATCGGCCCCAATGCCGATACCCCCTACAACCAACTCGGCGACTACACCGCGCCACAGATGGATGGCGCAGTCGTCACGCCACTGATGGGCATCCGCGCTGCCGTGGGGAGCGACACCGAGGTGGTGTATGTCAAGGGGTGTGCCGTGCGCGACACCACCTCCACCGACATCGCTGCTGCCGTAGCCGCTGCCCAGTCGGCCGACGCCACAGTGCTCGTCATGGGCGGCTCTTCGGCGCGCGACTTCCGCACCGAATATGCCGCCACTGGAGCAGCCAGCGTGGCAGAGGCAGCGGCAACCCGCGTGCAGGACATGGACTGTGGCGAAGGCTTTGACCGCCAGACGCTCGCGCTGCTCGGCGACCAGCAGCGGCTGATGGAGGCTGTCATCGCTACGGGCAAGCCCGTTGTCGTGGTCTATATTGAGGGACGTACGCTCAATATGAACTATGCTGCTACGCACGCTGCGGCCTTGCTCACAGCATGGTATCCGGGAGAGCAAGGCGGCACGGCACTGGCCGACATCCTCTTTGGCCGCTACAATCCTTCGGGACGTCTGCCCGTGAGCATCGCGCGCAGCGAAGGCCAGTTGCCCGTCTATTACACACGCCCCGTCGCCCACGGCTATATGGACGGCGAGGCAACCCCGCTGTTCGCTTTCGGCTACGGCAAGAGTTACACCCAGTTTGCCTATTCCGACCTCAGCGTAGAGCCACAGCAAGGCGAAGCCTTGGCGCGTGTGGTTTGCACCGTGACCAATGTGGGTACGCGCTCGGGCGCAGAGGTCGTGCAACTCTATGCCCAGCCCCAGAGGGCTACAACCTCTGTCGGTGCACCGAGGCTCTGCGACTTCCAGCGCATCACCCTCGCCGCAGGTGAGAGCCGACGGCTGACCTTCTGCGTTCCGCGCACCGTGGCTGTTGGCGTGCCAGCGGGTGCTGGACTAAATATCGCCGTAGGTGCTGCCTCCGACGACCTTCGTCTGCGTAGCGTGCTGGCCTTGCCGTAAAGATGCAGGAGCGCACCTCGCGCGCGTACGCGTATATTATATAGGTATGACCTGTCGCCCCGAAAGCGCACACTTTCGGGGCGATACTTTTCCCGATTTCGTCGCTAAAAAGTGATTTTTTGCCGATAGGGCTAAAACGAGGTCTTATCGCGGTACTTTTGTAATGCGCACTTTGCAATTTTGGGGTGCGTATGTAAAAAAACAGGAAAATACCACTATTTTTCACCTTTTGCCTTAAAAAGTTTAAGAAATACTTGTGGCACAAATACTA
>JAGHRU010000024.1 GCA_018066225.1 Candidatus Equimonas enterica | reverse complement strand
AGCAGGTCGAGTTGGGCTTGCAGACGCGCGAGGCTGAGGCTGTCGCCCGACCACCAGTAAAACGGTACGTTGCCATAGCCACGCGGCGGCTGGGCGAAGCCTTGTCGTACATCGAGGTGAGCATCGTGTTGGGGCCATCCTTTGTATTGCTCTCTGACGCGCTCGGGGTGATTGTCGGAGCAGGTGTGAAATGAGAGATGGGCAAAGGCTACCTTGCAAGTGCAGAGCAGCAAGATGACAACTACTATGAGGACTGATCTTTTCATACTTACTAATGCAAATTTTGTGGTATCCACATTATCGGCAGCAAATATACAAAGAAAACGTGACTTGCAAGGCGTCACAAGTGCAAAAATGTGGTGCTAATACTTGATTTGGCAGATCGTTTTTCCTGTCTGCGCGGATGGTTTTCCCTGTCTGCGCGGATAGTTTTTCGTGTCTGGGCAGACAGTTTTTGCTCTCTCGCGAGTGTCGCTTACGGTCTCTTCCGCGACGAAAAAACGGCTTGGTGAAGCATGGAAATCTCCTATTTGCTATGACAGACGCCAAGATTGATGAAATAGTGTTAAAATATCGGAGTATGTCGATTTTTTGTGGGGAAAATTAGGCCAGTTCAATAAAAATTCGTAAATTTGCCGCGCTTAAACTTAAAGCACACTACCTTACTACTATAAATATGGACACAAGCAACAGCGAGAAAAAGTACGTCATCGGCCTCGATATGGGCGGTACAAACTCTGTGTTTGGCATCGTGGATGCCCGCGGCAACATCGTGGCACAAACGGCCATAAAAACCCAAGGGTATAAAGACTTTGACGCCTATGTGGAGGCTTCTGTGCAGGCCCTCGACCTCATCATAGAGCAAGTGGGTGGCAAGGAGACCATACAGGGTATGGGCATCGGCGCACCGAGTGCCAACTATTACAGCGGAAACATCGAGTACGCGCCCAATTTGGACTGGGGCGACATCGTGCCCGTGAAGGAGAAGTTTGAGCAGGCGCTTGGCCTGCCAGTGCGCGTCACCAACGACGCCAACGCAGCCGCTATGGGCGAGATGACCTACGGCGTGGCACGCGGCATGAAGAACTTCATCATGATAACGCTCGGTACGGGTGTCGGCAGCGGCATCATCGTCAATGGCGAATTGGTCTATGGTAGCGATGGCTTCGCTGGCGAGCTTGGCCATTTCGTGATAGACCATAGCGAGAATGCGCGTCCCTGTGGCTGCGGCCGCAAAGGTTGTTTGGAGACTTTTACCTCTGCCACGGGCGTGGCACGCACAGCGCGTGAGCGTCTCGCCCAGAGCAATGAGCCTTCTCTCCTGCGCAGCCTCGACCCCGAAGCCATTACCTCCTACGATGTCTTCAAGGCCGCCGAGCAGGGCGACAAGATAGCGCTCGAAATCTTTGAGTTCACGGGCTATATCCTCGGGCGTTCATGCGCCGACTTCACTACCTTCTGCTCTCCCGAAGCCTTCGTGTTCTTCGGCGGGCTCACCAAGGCTGGCGATTACTTGATGAAGCCGCTGCGCAAAGCCTACGACGAGCATGTGGAAAATGTCTTTGCAGGCAAGGCCAAACTCCTCATATCTACGCTTCAAGGCTCCGAAGCCGCTGTGCTCGGCGCAGCCGCCTTGGGCTGGGAGTGTTAGGGCAAATTAGAGCAGCATCTCCCCATTTCTTACGCAACAACACCATAATAAATACAACAACATGAAGCATTACTACCACAAACTCACTGCGCTCTTCGCAGCTGCCCTCATGACGATGGGCGCAACCGTGCAGGCAGACGACGCTACCATCGTGGGCTTTGGCTCCCGACAGGATGACGCTGTCAAGTATTACTACCCCCGCATATATAGCGGTGTGTCTCGGGTGCAAGTCGGCGCGCGTTTCACGGCCGATATGTTCCCCGCTGGCCGTACGCTGGTCGGCGCGCGCGTAGCGTTGCCTCTGCTCAGCCCCGACAAGGTGTCGATAGAGCTGCGCACCAAGGCCACCAAAGAGGCTTTCTACACGCAGGCCCTCGACTTGGACGAATACCCTGCGGGCTACAACTACATCAAGTTTGACCAGCCCGTTGATATTAGTGCCTACGAAGAGGTTTACGCTTTCCTCGTGTTCGAGTCCGACACGGAGCGTTACTCCATCCCATACGTGGCAATCGCTGAAAACAACAACCGTGCCGACTACTACACCACGGGCAAGGACTACAAGCACATTTGCTCCAGCGAAGAACTTGGCGCGCCTGCCGCTGCCGCCATCCAGCTCATCACCGAAGGCGCAGCGCCCGTTGGCATGCCCCAGTATGACCTTACGCTTTCCAACTGCTACATGGACCCGTTCAGCTGCGTAGGCGGCAAGTCTGTGGCTCGGTTCAAGGTCAGCAACCAAGGCTCCAAGACCGTGCATTCGTTTGTCCTCACCGGCAGAATAGGTGACCGCGTCATCGCTCAGCAGGAATTCACCGATATAGAGTTCGCTACGGGTGCCAACATGGACGTCACCCTCAACATCAACACCGAGGAGGCCGCCGATGCGTCCTATGTACAGTGGACGATTGACCGTGTGGAAGGCCAGATGGACGAGATACCCACCAACAACACATGGGAAGTGCTCTACACCATCCATGCCGAGCGTGTCTTTCCGCGCACCATCTTCTTTGAGAAGTTTACGGGTGCTTATTGCCCCAACTGCCCCATAGATACCAAGGCTATCCTGCGCAACACCCGCGACTACGAGGGCCAATTCACCTACATCAATGAGTATGGCTACGACCGCAACTACACGGCCTACGCCAGCAGCGTGCGCAACTTCCCCGGCTTCACGGACTTGGCTATGGAGTTACGCGATATTCTCGCGCCGACCTATGCGCCTGCTCTGCTCATCGACCGTCAGTCTGCCAGCGGTCCTACGCCCGAATTGGCGTATGTGTCGGCCTCTGGCATCACCAAAAACCTCATTCGCTCCCACCTTGCCATGCCCTCCTACGTCAGCATCGACTTCACGGAGTCGTTCTACGACCCCGACACCCGTGAGCTGGAAGTAGCCCTCACGGGCGAAGTGCTCAACGGTCTGGACAACCTTAAGGTCAGCATCTTCCTCACGCAGGATCACATCAGGGGCGCTCAGGCTCTCGAAAACGGCGACTTCGACTACGACTACGACCACAAGCATGTGCTGCGCGACCGCATCACGGATGCCTCTGTGGGCGATGACCTCTATGTCAATGCCGACGGCACCTACAGCGTGGTCTATAATGCTGTGCTCCAGCCCGAGTATGGCTACGCCAGCGCTATGACCCCCATCCGCCTCGACGATATGAATGTCGTGTGCCTCATCAACACCGATGATGGTCACCCCAACGCCAACTACGCCAACTTCTGCGTCCACCAGAGCTGCTCCTTCAACCTTGGCAAGCTCGTGCGTGGCGAGTACAACACCGAAGGCGTTAATACCGTCATTGCTCCCGAGACGCCTGCCGCAGAGGGCACTTTCACCCTCGATGGCAAACGCGTCAGCGACCATTACCTCACGCCCGGCACATACATCCGTGACGGCAAGAAGGTCATCGTCAAGTGATCTCGCCTCCAGACTGCGCTCCCGAGCCAACGGCTCGGAGCGAGTCGGGGCAGACCTTATTATATATAAGCGCAAAATCAATCAACTTTTATTAAC
Source organism: Candidatus Equimonas enterica (assembly GCA_018066225.1). Lineage (GTDB taxonomy): Bacteria > Bacteroidota > Bacteroidia > Bacteroidales > Bacteroidaceae > Alloprevotella > Alloprevotella enterica. The sequence continues at coordinate 1,619 of JAGHRU010000024.1, read as the reverse complement.
ATCACTTTAATCAAAATCCTACCAAAACATGAGAAAGTACTTACTCTCCCTTGTTGCCTTTGGCCTCGCCAGCGTGGCTATGGCACAGACAGGTGGTGTGCAACACGCTGCTGCGATGAAGCACGCGCAGAGCGACGCACCCGAGGTAGCACGTGTAGTGGCACCCTACACCGACGCCAGCGTCACCGAAGGCAATGCCACCGTGTACGGCTACACGTTCTATCAGACCAGCCTGTGGTCGCGTGGTTTCATCAAGTTCCCTTCCAATGAGCCCACATTGTCCATGCAGCAGAAGTTGTATAAGAACTATGGCGCACATGCCAACGGCGACTATGGCTTCTACTCCGGCACATTCGTAAAAGACCAATACTATGGTCAGCTCGTTATTCTCCGTAACGACGGTGCTTACATTGCCTACAACTCCCCCAAGGGTCTCGCCAAGGTTAATGCCGAGACCGGTGAATGGGATCTCGTTGGCGAATGGGACACTTCTTTCAAAGAGAAGATGAACGACTTGGCTTATGACGACAAGAACGACGTGCTGCTCGGTTGCGTTGATATGTACGACCAGGGCAACTACAAGAACTGCCGTTCTGCCATCTACAAGATCGACTACAAGCATCCCGAGAGCCTGCCTACCTACATGGGTGATCTGCCCGAGGGTGTCTGCCTCTTCGCTATGGACTGCGACAATGGCTACCTTTATGGTGTCTGCAACGATACCCCTGTTACCGACGAGGCATCTGGTGTCACTCCTACCATGACCTATTTCTATAAGGTCAAAGTAGAAGACATTCTCAACGCTAAAGGCGGTCGCATCTCCGCTACATTGGTAAAGAAAGACCTCAAGCTTACCGGTGGTACGCTTGCTTATGGCCAATCTCTCTGCATCGATAAGACCAATCACCGTCTCTACTGGAACGCCCAGCCCGCTGACGGCAAGGGTTATTGGGTAGAGCTCGACATGGAGACTGGTAATAAATTGCAGGAGATTCAGCTCCCCAACGGTGAGCAGGACTTCGGCCTTGCCATCCCTTATCAGTATAAGGAAACCGATGGCGTGCCTTCTTATGTAACGGGCTACACGCTCACGCCCGATGCAGCAGGTGCAACCAACATCACGCTCACTTGGCAGGCTCCTACCAAGAATGTTCGTGGTAAGGCTCTTGAAAATGCCGTTACCACCTACACCATCTATCGCGATGGTGAGCAAATCGGTACGACTTCTGACCTGACCTACACCGACACTCCTGCCGAGGCCAAAACCTACACCTACCGCGTCGTTGCAAGCAACAGCCTTGGTGAAGGTTTCTACAACGAGAACAGCGTATTCGTAGGTGAGGACCTCCCCGGTGCTCCCTTGAACGTGACGCTCACCGCCGAGGGCGCAAATGCCACCATCACTTGGCAGGCTGCTGAGGTCGGCATGGAAGGTGGTTACTACAATAGGGAAGGCTTCACCTACACTGTCGTACGCAACGACGGCAAGGTCATCGCTGAAAACACCACCGCCACCACCGCTACCGACACCGAAGAAACGACGGGCGCTTACAGCTACACCGTAACTGCCAACAGCAGCAAGGGCAAGGGCGGCAGTGCTACCTCCAACATCGTTGTGT
>JAGHRU010000017.1 GCA_018066225.1 Candidatus Equimonas enterica | reverse complement strand
TCCTTGCCCTTCTTGTCGATGACGATAATGGAAGCAGGAATGCCTGTGCCAAAGAAGATGTTGGCAGGAAGCCCTATGATGCCCTTGATATAGCGCTGCTGAATGAGATGCTTACGAATGTAGTACTCTGCATTGCCACGAAACAACACACCGTGCGGCAAGATGCAAGCACCACGCCCTTCCTCTGCCTTCATAGAAGCAATGAGGTGCAACAAGAAAGCATAGTCACCACACTTGGCAGGAGGCAGGAGACGGTTCGTCCAACGGTTGTAAGGGTCATTCTCCAATCCAGAAGTGAGCCAGTTCTTCAACGAGAATGGCGGGTTGGCCACACAAACATCAAAGGTAGAAAGCATACCTTCCCACTGCGTAAACTGCGGATTGCCAAGGGTATCGCCTACCTTGATTTCGGCATTGCTGATACCGTGCAGGAGCATATTGAGCTTGGCAAGAGCCGCTGTGCTGCTGTCTTTCTCCTGACCGCAAATAGAAACACGAGGATTGCTCGCCTCAGCCAAAGCACGGAGCAAGAGAGAGCCCGAGCCACAGGTAGGGTCGTAGATAGTTTGCTCTGCTCTATCGAGTTCGTCAATGCGAAGCACCTTCGCCATAACACGGCTAACCTCGGCAGGCGTATAGAACTGCCCCTTGCTCTTACCGCTCTCAGCAGCAAAATGCTTCATCAGATATTCGTAGGCATCGCCCAGAAGGTCATCATCGGCAGCACGGTTGCGAGAGAAGTCAAGTGCATCGTTCTCAAACACGCCAATAAGGCGAGAAAGAGTATCAACCATCGTGCGACCACTGCCCAACCGGGCAGGGTCATTGAAGTTGGGGAGCGCAAGGTCGCCTATCTGACGCGCATTCATCTCCTTGATGGCTTCCAGTTTCTGGTTCATCTTCTCGCCTATTTTTTCATCCTGCTTCAATGACACAAAGTCCTTGAAGCTACACCCCTCTGGCACACGCAAGCGGAAGCCCGGCTGCCCCGCCTTGTCGGAGAGGTACTTGACGAAGAGCACTATCAGCACATAGTCTTTGTACTGACTGGCATCCATAGAGCCACGCAGAGCATTGCAGGATTCCCAGAGTGCGCTATATAGTTGTGATTTCTTGATAGCCATCGTTTGATAGGTTTGTTATTATGAGTTTTGTGCAGCGAGACGATAGATTTCATAGATGTCCTGCTCGCTCATGTCAGGAAGCATCGCTTTAAGGTCATCACGGAGGTCCATACTTGCATTACTGTCGGGATCCTGCCAGTTGCGACCTGCATTCTTGTAGATAAACTCATCCACCTTCTTAATAATGTTTATAGTGGCGTCCTTATCCTCAGGAGCATGCCATACTGCACGGTTATGCCAAAGTGCTTTGCTTCGCTTGTTGGTTAGTCCATCAGGTGCATCGTTGCCATGCTTGATAGACTTGATTTGCTCAATAAGGGCAGAAATCTTCTCCTTGGCAGTAGCGTTGTTCTGCTTCAACTTATCAAGCAATTTCTGTAGTTTCGCGCTGAACGCCTTTTGCTCTTCCTCGTCACCGCTATTCCAGTCGGTATTTACACGACGAGCCTTGCCCTCTATGATTTCGGCTGCACCTTTGGCATTGCCGCCTGCTGCCTCAATAGCCTTCTTGGTGGCTTCCTCTGTGTCAGTAGCATCATTGATAAGGTCAAGGAATGAGAAGTCGGCTGTTGAAGGGATGAAAGTCTCTGCATCCTCAGCACGGATATGTTGGTCGAGCAACAGGCGCATATCAGGGTCAAGGGTACGAGGGTCGAAGTCATCGCCCGACTTTATGCGCACCTTGTGCTGAATGGTGCCAGCCTCACGAGAGAGAGAAGCGTAATGCTCAACTTGCTCTGGCGTGAAATCTGTCTTGCAGAAATAGTCGGACATATTGTTATAAGCCGTAACCACGCCGCCTGTAATGCTATACATGATGTTGCGACGCGCCTGTGCAGGATCTTTGCCCTCATCTTCAGTGATGTAGTATTTGGCAAGAGCCTCCATATCCTTCAATCCTTTGCTTTCCCATATACCCTTCAGACCTTCGTATGCTTCGGTTGCAGCCAGAAGTTACTCCTTACATTTATTGACAGCACTGTCGAGCAATCCTTCTATATCTACATCATCAAGCCCCTCGAAGCCAATGCCATCGTTGAACTTGGTGACTACATTCTCGATGCAGTTGAAGAGGTTTTTGAAGTCTATGATACGCCCAAACTCCTTGTGAGTCTTGACAACGGCATTGCCATTTTCGTCCTTAATGTCTTCGCCAAGACGATTTACACGACAAACGGCTTGGAAAAGCGTATGGTCTTTGATTTCGCTGTCGATGTAGAGGATTGTGGCGCATGGCGCATCAAAGCCTGTCAAGAGTTTGTTTACCACTATGAGCAATTTCATCTGTGCAGGACGCTTTATAAACATATCCTTTGCCCATGCTTCATATTCCTCGGCATTCTTAACGCCAGCATCCTCGAACGACTGCTTAGCCCATTCGAACTTGTATTTTGTCTCAGTAGTCTTATTGATGTCGGCTGAGTCGTTGGCAAGGTCGCTATCCATAGGGTCATAACTCGTAACCACAGCGCATCGTCCTGCCAGTCCATTACGCGTGAAGAACTCATAATAGCGATAAGCCTGATAGATAGAACCTGCTACAAACATGGCATTACACCAGTCATGTCTGAGAAGACCATAGTTCACATCATCGATAACGCTGTTACCAATGCGCTCAATTCGCTCTTTGGTCGAATAGATGCGCTCCATAGTAGCCCATCGCTTTTCGACCATCAGTCTTTGTTCATCAGTCAGTTTACGACCCGCTGTAAGGAAAGCGAGTTTTTTATCAATCTTCTCCTTGCTCGTAATCTGCTGCTCTACATTGCGATACTCATATTGAAGGTCAAGGACAACCTTGTCTTCAACGGCTTGCTTGTGGAGGTACTTATGGATGTAGGGACCAAAGGTGCGCTCGGACATATTCTTGATGCGACTGAGCGCGTCACCTTTGTCTTTCTTCAGAAGAGGTGTGCCCGTGAAGCCTATCAGCATGATATCCTTGCCCATAATGGCTCGCATAGCTTCATGTAGTCGCCCACTTTGGGTGCGGTGGCACTCATCGACAAAGACAAAGATGTTTTCACCCTTTACGCTGAAATGGTTGCCGTACTTCTGGGATATAATGGCTTCTAGTTCTTTCAAGTATTCATCAAGACTTACCTTTGTACCAGACTCATCTTTCTCGGCATCATCGCTGCTTGTATGTGCGCCAAACTTGTGGATTAGCGAACAGATAAGCCACTCATCTCCTTGGTTGAGCGTTTCAAGTAGATCGCTGCAAGAACCTGCTTGATGCAGTTTGTTACCTCCTTTGATGAAAGTGCAGGCAAGCTGAATATCAAGTTCTTTACGGTCGGTAATGACTACGACACGTGGATTGGGGAAGTTTCTACGGATATAGGATGCCAAAGCAACCATGGTCAGACTTTTACCTGATCCCTGAGAGTGCCAAATAACACCACTTTCCTTTCGAGGCATACGAGCAGCAGCGGCTTTGATGGCATATACCTGATGTGGACGGAGTACCTTCTTGATACCGCCATCGTTCAAGACACCATAGCGAAAGAAGAACATGAAGTTCTCCTTATTGAAGAACATATCGTAAGACTCCTTCTCGCTCAGGACTTCGCCAACTTTGTTGGAATCCTTCTTCCACTTACACCAGAAAGCGAGAGGTGTACCGATTGTACCATAGCGGAAATCAACGCCATCATTGGAGGCTATCGTGAACTGTGTTGTCGTGAAGAATGAAGGAATAAAATCACGCTCATTGCTCAAATGCTGCTTGATACCTTCCTCATAGTTTACAAGGCTTCGCTTCAACTCTATGACAGCAAGGGCAATACCATTCACATAGACAACAATGTCTGGACGCTTATTCTTGCCGAGAAGAGGGTCTATGTAACTTACTTCCTCGGCTATGGCAAAATGGTTGTTGTTTATGTTCTCAAAATCAAACAACATCACATCTTCATGAGTAGCCTCAGGAGAAGGTCGGGACTTGATACCCATAATCAGTGTATCATACAAGTCTGTATTGCATTGCACAAGGCTACTCATCTTTGGGTCACCAAGTCTGGCTTTGCCTTTGAGTTGCAGCAAAACATCCTCGATCTGCATTTCTGTTCGACCTTGCTCCTCGAGAAACCTGCGAACTTCATCATCGAGGATAGGCGAGTTTGCCTGACCATTATTATTGACTGTTGCACCCTTGGCATATTGCCAGTTGCCCAGATAGTCATATCCGAGTTCTTGCTGAAAACGCTTGACGAGTATATTCTGATAATCACGTTCCCTTTGTTCTTGATAACTTGGCATAGATTATAGGGGAAATTCGTTAAGTTGTTCTTTGAGCTTTCGCCATCCTGGAAGGTATGTACTGAGTATGTTACGGAATATATCCGTGTGATTTTGCTCTATAAGGTGAGCCAGCTCGTGAGCAACAACATACTCAATGCAGTTGAGAGGTTTCTTTGCAAGTTGAAGGTTAAACATGATTTTGCCTGTTTCCTTGTGGCATTTACCCCAACTGGATAGCATCTGTTGAATAGTCCATTCTGATGCTTTAACATCAAGAATGTTTTCCCACTTAGCAACATATCGTTCAATGGTGGGAGTCAGTTGCTCTTTATACCAGTTCCAAAGGACATTGGCAATGTTCTCTTTGGTTGTACGCTCATATACATAGACGTTTATATAGTCACCATGAAGTTCTACATGGAAAGTACAACTATTGTCTCTGATTACTTTCAAACGATAGAGTTCTCCTTTGTAATAGTGTGCTTCTCCTGACACATATTCACGTTCATCTTGAATGGTATAAGACATTACCTCCTTGCGTTTCTGCACTATCCACACCCATTTTTTGAGAATAAACAGACGAATCTGCTCTTCAGAATAACAATTGGGAGCAGAAACATGAACTCTACCATTAGGTGGATAGACCGCAAGATGAAGGTTCTTTATTGGCTTATGTTCAATTTCAATGCTTATGCCATTTACATCCATATTATCACGCAGATAAATTGATTTGAAGTTTGAGCAAGCAAATTTACGCATTTTTATCCACCCCACCTCCCTTTGCTGCAATTATTTACACCAATAGGCATAAAAGTTCGGATAAATTCTGTAATTTTGCAACCTATTAACTGTAAACTATGGTTACTTCTCACGCCACCGACACCATCTGCGCACCAGCCACTCCTGCTGGTGGAGCCATCGCCGTCATACGCCTTTCGGGTCCCGATGCCATCGCCGTTGCCGACAGCATCTTCTCGCGCGACCTCCACAATGCGCCTTCCCATCAAGCCCTATTTGGCACTATCGGCACAGATAGCCACAGCATCGACGAAGTACTACTGACGGTCTTTCGCGCCCCTCATTCCTATACGGGCGAAGACTGCGTGGAAATCAGTTGTCACGGCAGTGCATATATACAGCAGCAAATACTTCATTTGCTGACAATTAACGGTTGCAGAATGGCCGATGCCGGAGAGTTTACGAAGCGTGCGTTTTTGAGCGGTAAGATGGACCTCACGCAGGCCGAAGCCGTGGCCGACCTTATCGCGTCGCAAAGCGAGATGGCACACCGCGTAGCCTTCGCGGCACTCAGGGGAAATGTGCATAGCAAGTTGCAAGGCTTACAACAGGAACTGCTGCAACTAACCTCACTTCTGGAATTGGAACTTGACTTCTCCGAGCACGAAGACCTCGAGTTTGCCGACCGCACCACCCTACTCTCGCTTTCCGAACAAATCGCCCAGGAGCTGTCGCGCCTCATCGCCTCCTACAAGACAGGTAACGCCATCAAGACTGGCATCCCCGTCGCTATCGTCGGCGCACCCAACGCAGGAAAATCATCGCTGCTCAATGCGCTCCTTGGCGAAGAACGCGCCATCGTGAGCGACATTGCTGGCACCACCCGCGATGTCATCGAGGACACCATCACCATAGATGGTACAGCGTTTCGATTCATCGACACCGCAGGCCTGCGCCATACCGACGACACCATAGAACGCCTCGGCATCGCCCGCAGTTATGAGCAGATAGAGAAAGCAGAAATCATCCTTTGGCTCACGGAAGCCGCCCCTTCTGAGGCGGAGCAACAAGAGATGATTGCGCGCGCCGAGGGCAAGGTGCTCGTACACGTGCAGACCAAGGCAGACTTGACTTCGTACGACGGCATAAAGCCACAAGGCCCATTCCCAACTATCGTCACTTCTGCCAAGACTGGCCATGGCATAGAAGCCTTGCGCGAGCATTTAGCCGGGCATGTGGCACAGACATTTAACCACAGCGACATCATTATCACCTCTGCGCGTCACCATGCCGCCCTTCAATGCGCTCTGCAAAGCATCCGCGCTGTCCACCACGCTCTCACCACGCAACTGCCCGCCGACCTCATCAGCGAAGACCTTCGCCAAACCATCCACCACCTCGGCACCATCACTGGCACCGCCATCACCTCACAAGACACACTAAATCATATCTTCTCGAAGTTCTGCATCGGCAAGTAGCATTGTCTGCACACTTCAACGACATACCACAAGTATGACAACAACAACCTTGCTCATCATCATAGCCGCATCCTTTGGGGCGGCATTCATACAACGCGCCACGGGATTTGGCTTCGGCATCTTCATCATGACGGTGCTACCGTATGTCATGCCTTCCTACGGCGAGGCGACAACACTATCGGGGATGCTCGCCTTGCTTACGGCTCTCATCTTGGTGATACGCTACTTCCGCGAAGTGCGGTGGCGGCGGCTGTGGCCGATACTACTGACCTTCCTTGCCGTCAGTTTCGTGGCCGTACGCCTCGTGGCCGTCGTCGATGATGCTACGCTGCGCCCCATACTGGGCGTGACGCTCATCGCAGCAGCCCTCTACTTCTGGTGTTTGAGCAGCAGAGTGCGGCTGCGCCCCACCCTACCCACGCAGTTGTCGCTGGGCACGCTCTCTGGCATGATGGGCGGCCTCTTTGGCATGCAGGGCCCTCCTGCCGTGCTCTATTTCATAGAGGTGTCGGAGACGAAAGAAGAGTATATCGCCATCACGCAGATGTATTTCTTAGTGGGCAACATCGTCATGACCTGCTACCGCGCCAACGAGGGTTTCTTGACCCCCACCGTATGGACGGCATGGTGCTATGGCGCAGGCGCAGTGGTGCTCGGCACATGGCTGGGCAGCCTCATCTTCCGCTATCTCTCGTTGCCGCTACTGCGCCGCATCGTCTTTGCCTACATCGCGTTGAGCGGCGTGCTAGCGCTGCTGAAATGAGGAAAAAGCCACGTTTCAGGCTAAAATAGCAGGGGAAGAGGCGTGCGGTTAAGAAAAAAGTAGTAACTTTGCAGCGCAATCACCCACACGGGGCAGACTGGATTTGACTGCGGCCGGAAGGGTATGTAAGCATGCAGAGCCGCGTGGATAGGCTCTATAATCTGAGGTTCACACACCATTTAACTGGCGAAAACAACTTTGCTCTCGCTGCTTAGTCGAAGTACAGTAGGCTAACTTTATCGCTGCTCCAGGAGCGGCGACGAGACATCACCCGGCAGCCCTGCTCTGAGGCTCGCAGACACGGTGGTGCAGGCAAATCGGAGATAGCCGTCATGCGCCTCGGCGTGCACGGTGAAGACTCACAGAGGATAAGGTCGTGGTCGGGCGCTCTGTCCCTGCCTTGACTCGAAAACCAACACAGAGATAAGCATGTAGAAAGCATATCAGTTCACCGTTAGGACGAGGGTTCGAACCCCTCCTGCTCCACTACGCATAGGCTCGAGACGCAGCGCGATGCTGCATCCCGAGCCTATCGTTTTTTATCCGATGAAATTAGAGAAAAAGCGCAGCCGCCGCAGGGGCTGTCCTCTGCGGCGGCTGGATAGTCTGTTATCTTGGGGCTATTTCGTAGCGGGGGTGTCACCCCACTCGTCGGACCAATCGCTAAACATACGCTCGGGAGCGTCGTAGTGGTGGGTCTTGTCATCGCTTACGGGGATCTCACTTGCCGTGAGCACCGCGCTCTCTGGGCAGAGCACCATAGGCTCTGCAATGGGGCTGATGTAATGCTTCATAACCTTACTTGATAAT
>JAGHRU010000137.1 GCA_018066225.1 Candidatus Equimonas enterica | reverse complement strand
CCGTGCGCCGGTCGCCATCAGAGTTTGCAAGCAAACTCCATGCTGCCCCTCGACTTGCATGTGTTAAGCCTGTAGCTAGCGTTCATCCTGAGCCAGGATCAAACTCTTCATTGTAATATAATTTGTTTTCTTTTTCCTGTTTATGCTCAGAAACCTATTTATTGAAAAGAATTAACGTTCGAATACCCGAGCATCTCTCATTAAAGAGTAAATGCTCATTGTTCTCTTGTACTTCTTTGTCTATGCAATAATTTCAAATATCGTTGTGCTTTGAGAGCGTTTCGTTCCCGAAATCGAGTGCAAAAGTACGGCGACTTTTTGAACTGACCAAGGGAACGCGCCACTTTTTGCACTTTTTTATTAGAAAAGGCAAATACTGCTATGCAGAGGTGGCAGAAACGGACGTTAAACGGACGTTGCGGGCGAAAGAAAGAGGCGGGAAAGGGAGTGGAACAGACCTATATATAATATATACGCGCGCGCGAGGGGCAAAGAGTGGAGCAAGCGGCAAAACCGCTTGAAACGGTGGCGAGCGGGAAGGATAGAAAAAGCGCAGCCGCCGCAGGGGAGGTCCTCTGCGGCGGCTGGATAATCACTAATCTTGGGGCTATTTCGTAGCGGGGGTGTCTTCCCACTCGTCGGACCAATCGCTAAACATACGCTAGGGAGCGTCGTAGTGGTGGGTCTTGTCATCGCTTACGGGTATCTCACTGGCCCTGAGCACCGCGCTCTCTGGGCAGAGCACCATAGGCTCTGCAATGGGGCTGATGTAATGCTTCATAACCTTACTTGATAATCTTTTTACCACCATCAATATACACGCCGTGAGCCGAAGGCTGCTGGCCGACCATACGACCCGAAAGGTCATACATGCGGCTTGCGCCTTCCTCTGCACGCAGTGCCTCTATCTCCGTCGTGTCTTCACCATCGACGAGGATACGGATGCTTTGCGACTTGTTGGGAGCGTCACCCGTACGCGAGGTGATGGCCATATACCAACGTTGAGCACCGAGCACCACATCGGCAGCATCGCACTGCTGCAATTTGCCGCCGTCCATGGCGTAGTAGCCGTTGGCGTACATCGTGGTGATGGGCTGATAGGTGCCTGTGAAGGTATATTGATGCTTCACGCTGCTGCAATCGATGCTGTTGCATGCGGCGGCCTCCAATGTCTTGTCCGTCAGCACAAGGCTTTGCGTACCTTCGCTCTTGGCGCGAATAAGGTAAGGAGTATTGGGCTCTGTGCTGCCCGAGGTCTTCTTCAATACAACGAGGTAGGTGCGGTCGAAGACACCGTTGTCATCGTCATCGTACTCGATGAAGTTGTTGATTTCGGCGATGTCGTAGTCGTTGCTCCACTCTTCATAGTCTATTGAAAAGGGAATATACAAAGCCTGCCAGCTCGTGTTGCTGAACGTGCGCGTATAAGTCACCTTGTCGTAGGTGGTAGCCGCTGTAGCAGCGTAGGTTTCGCCATCGGTGAAGGTGAGGTCGCCGGAAGGCGCGCCGCCAGAAAGCCATACCTTGAT
>JAGHRU010000083.1 GCA_018066225.1 Candidatus Equimonas enterica | reverse complement strand
GAAGTATGATGCTGCTGCCGAGGCTTTTGCCAAGTCGCGCGCAATCGATACCAACTTCCCGCAGGCCTACCTCAGCGAAGGCCAGTGCCACCTGCAAAACGGCATTAACCTTATGACGGCCAACCGCACCAAGAATGCTGCCAAGTATAAGGACGAGTTCAACAAGGCTTTGTCCCTGCTTGAAAAGTATCGCGAGATGCAGCCCGAGTCTGTTCGCACATGGGCTCCCAACCTCTCTCTGCTTTACGAAAACCTTGATCAGCCCGAAAAGGCCAAGGAAATGGAAGATCTGCTGCGTGCCCAGTAAACTGACTTTCAGCCGTAAGGCTTGACCACATACAGCAATCCCACAAACGTCACCTTGAAAGTGCGTTTGTGGGATTGCTTGTTTCGTCTGCCTTTCTGCTTTTGGCTACTGGAAGAATTCAGGGCGATGGTAATCTGGCGATGGCACATCTATGGGATAGAGCGTCAAAAAGTGCGGCTCGGGCAATTTGTCACCGCATTTATAGATATTGCCGACATAGTCAGCACGCTGGCCATCGTCATGAAGATGAGGCAGCAAAGCAAAGGGCACGATGAGCGAAAGTTCCCATGTCGTCGGCTCTTTGCGCACTTCAAAAGGCGTACGTCCGAGGCTGGCATAACGCTTCACGGCTTTCAAGGCCTCCACCTCCAAGGGTTGGCGTGCCTCTCTCCCTTGCCCATAGGCAATGAGCAGCGTACCGATGCAGTTGCACTCTATATTGTAATAGCCAGCATCTTCGGGGGCTTTGATGAAGCACTCGGCGCAAGCGTCTTCCCATACGGTACCACAATCGACATCGGCGACGGCACGCACAGCAGGCTCCTGCACACGATAGTTGAGCACCAAGGCGTCGGCCGTACGCGCCACACGCACTTTGAAGGAAGGCTTCAAGGGAAATTCCTTCGCCCAATTCAGCGTTGCCACATCGGTGAAAGGTATATTCTGCTCATCGAGCCAAGCAGCAACATCGGCTGCTGACGTGAGCGGTTTTGCGGGATTTGCAGTGATAATGTTCATAGTTATTTGGCGGATAAATGTTATCTTCTACAAAGGATTTTAACGGAATGTACGCAGCAAGGCAAGTCTGTTACGCCATGGCCTTTGCCTTATTATAGACTGGGTTGGCATACATCGTGAGGATACGCTCACGGATGAAGGCATCGTCGCGATTAGGGAGGTCCACAAGTTGGATGCGACTATTGATATACTGCTCGACCTGTTGCTGTTGCTCTTTGGAGTAGTACACCCCATACTGCTTGTCGCCTTGCAACATGTCTGCACAGACATAATTGATGGGGAACAAAAGATAGCGGCGGTGTATTTCGTTATCTATGCGGCGACATACTTCTGCGAAGAACTCTGAGCGTGGCAACTCGGCCAATTCGTCCAACCAAGTGTTGATGCAAGGCGCACAGATATAGCGTACACGCCCCTTCTGTCCCAAGATGCCGACACGCATATTGTCCATGTCGTCTTTCTTGGTCTTGGTGTAATCCGCATGGTCGCGCTTCAATTGAAATTCCTTGGCTTTAAGATAGTCACAAGGGTCATACTCGTAAGAAATCGTTGTCGGCACAATTCGCATGGCTTTCAAGCGCTCCACGACTGTCCCTTCGCCACCGAGCGTCATCATTTTGAGTACGGCCTCTTGGGTCTTGTCCGACGAGTCTTTGGCACGACCTTCGCGCTGGGCTATCCAGATGTTGTCGGGCGTATTTGCCATGACGTGGTGCATATATTCGCTCATGTGCATTGATGCTTTCAGAGCTTCACGCACCGGGAGCGACCGCTGCACGATAAAGGCTTTATTGAGACGTACCAAAGTCTTTATCCACGGCTTGATGAGCAAGTTGTCACCGATGGCAATTTGCGCCGTAGAGCGGAAGCCGTTGTCGATGAATAGCACATCAAGCAAGGCGGAGTCGAGCACGATGTCACGATGGTTGGACAGGAACGTGTGATTGGCTTGCATATCAAATTGCATAGGCAAGGTCAAGGAATAACCTTGGGAAATGCGCTTCATAAGACGCTTCACCTGGGGGTAGATGAAGTGCTTTTGCCAATCAAGCACAGTAGATATGCCGTGCATCTTTGTCTTGAGCATAGTGCGAATGACAAAAGGCGGCAATAAAGGCTTGAAATGACGCAAGACTTTGATAAATTCATCGTCTTTTATCAGAGTCTCAAAGCCTTCTACGACTTCACTATCGACATAGGGACGTATATCGGAATAGTCTTCCATGATGCTTATTTTAACTTACCAGTAATGATTTCGGCCAATACCTGTCCGATCTCCAAGGGAGAGGCTGCGACTTGTTGTGGGATGAACGAGGCTGGTGTCATACCGGGTGTGGTGTTGATTTCGAGCATATTGATTTGTTCCTTTCCCTTTTCACCACTGAGAATATAGTCAATGCGGATGATGCCATAGCAGTCCAAAACCTCATAGATGTGGCGGGTCATCTCGCTGACACGCGCTGCTGTCTCTGGGGCGATGCGCGCTGGCGTAATCTCGTCACTCTTACCCTCATACTTTGCTTCGTAGTCGAAGAACTCTACCCCCTTGACTACGACTTCCGTGATGGGGAATGTATAAGGCTTGCCATCGGCACGGCGGAAACAGCCGCAGGTGATTTCAGTACCTGTCATCAAGGCTTCTATCATGACTTCGTCGCTTTCTTGAAAAGCTTTGTCGATGGCTGGTGACAAATCGTCTTGACGCTTCACCTTGGTGACACCAAAAGATGAGCCACCTGCGTTGGGCTTTACGAAACAAGGTAAGCCGATGCGACTCGCGATAGCTTCGTCAGTGGGACGCGCTTGTCCTTTACGCACGATAAGGCTATCTGCGATGTGTACCTCTGGGATAGCACCACGCATGTAACTATTGAGCGCAAACTTATTGAACGTCAAGGCCTCCACCAGCACACCGCTCGTAGAATAAGGTACGCCGATAGTGTCAAAGTAGCCTTGCAGCAAGCCGTTCTCACCCGGCGTGCCGTGGATAGTGATATAAGCAAAATCAAACTTGATGCGTTCGCCTTGCTTGAAAAATGAGAAGTCATTGAGGTCCACAGGATATTTCTCATCCCCGATGATGACATTCATCGCGTGTCCCCTCTGCGCTACGATGTAGCAGTCAAAAGGCTGGTCTTTGAGGAAAGAATAGATGCCAGCAGCACTGCGAAGGCTGACATCATGCTCGGAGGAGTCCCCTCCGGCTACTATGGCTATTTGTTTGTGTGCATTCATATATCAGTGTTTTTGAGTATCGTTTCTATTGGTTTTGCGGTTGTGTCTTTGTGAAAGCCCGCCACTTGTCGAGGAGTCGCTGTATGTCGTCTGGCAAAGGACAAGAGAAGTCCATCTCCTCGCCCGTAATGGGATGACGAAAGCCCAAAGTCTTGGCATGAAGCACCTGCCGTGGGCAAAGATTAAAGCAGTTGTGGACAAACGCATTGTAAGTGCTCGATTTCACGCCTCGTAGTATCTGCATACCGCCATAGCGCTCGTCAGCAAACAATGGATGTCCGATGTGCTTCATGTGAGCACGGATTTGATGGGTACGCCCTGTCTCGAGGATGCACTCCACGAGGGTTGTATAGCCGTAGCGTTCCAGTACTTTCCAATGCGTCACTGCGCTCTTGCCTATCTCGCTATCGGGATCAAATACAGCCATACGAAGCCTATCGTGTGGGTCACGACCTATGTTGCCAATGACTGTGCCCGCATCTTCTTGAAAATTGGCCCATACCAAGGCGTTGTACTTGCGGCGTGTCGTCTTGTTGAAAAACTGCATCCCAAGGTCGGTCTTGGCTTCTGGGGTTTTTGCTATTACCAGCAGTCCCGAGGTGTCCTTGTCAATGCGGTGTACCAGCCCCACAGCAGGGTCGTTAGCATCGAAGGTCTTGTCGTCGCGCAGATGCCAAGCCAAAGCGTTGATGAGCGTTCCAGTCCAATTGCCACAGCCGGGATGTACTACCAAGCCAGCAGGCTTATTGTCGACCAACAGAGCGGCGTCTTCATACACGATGTCCAGCGGTATATCCTCTGGCCCAATATTGCTTTCTACGCGTGGACGTGTCAGCATCAGCGTGACGCAGTCGCCAGGTTTCACACGGTAGTTGCTCTTGACCGCACTACCACCGACATAGATATATCCTCCCTTGGCAGCCGCTTGTATTCTGGCACGCGAAGTGTTTGAAAGGTGCTCCATTAAGAACTTGTCAATGCGCAAAGGCTGTTGTCCCTTATCGGCCACAACGCGCCAGTGCTCATAGAGCCCTTCTTCAAGGTCTTCGGTGGGTGTAATCGCCGCAGTGGCAATATCTGTTATGCTGTCTGCCATACGCGTTACAAACTATCGGGCAACTCACGTTCTTTATGGAAATAGAGGTAGTCCAGTGTGTCGTTGCCGTTGAACTCGTCTTGCGTCTTACCATCGCCCAGCACGAGGGTTATGGGCTGCAAGACACTGACTTTCATACCCGCAGACAGCGTGCGCCCACCTGCCTTAACGGCATAGACCCAGTCTTCATCACCCGTGATATATTCGGGAGGTGTTAGTTTGAAGCCAAGGTTTTTGAGCTTAAACTCAGCCTCACGCGCCGAACAGTTGTCAGCAATATCGGGGAAGAGGATTAAGCGCGGCGTTGCACTATTGATGGTAAGATAGACCATACGTTGCGCCTTGACATGTGTCCCGGCTTCGATACTCTGCTCCAAGACGGCATCGGCTGGCTTACCTGCCACATAGCCTGTGTCGCGGACTTCGGCACGTAAGCCGGCAGCCTCCAATTTGCGTATTGCCACATCAGCCTGCTGCCCACATACTTCGGGGACATCCACTTCCTCTCCGTGGTGCGTGTAGAAGCGCAAGAATATCATTGTACCGATTAAGAGGAACAATGCTACCGCCAACATCCCCAAGCAATTGCCCCAGAGATAACGTCGTGTAGGCTTTGAGTTTGTATCACTATTGCTTTCCATAACTTCTGCAAAGTTACACATTCCCTTTATTACAGCCAAATAAATTTAATGGAATTTGGCGTTTCTACTTCGTCGAAGGTTAGAGCAAAAACGTCAAAGGAGCAGCGAGCGTCACATCAATGACGACACTCGCTGCTCCTCTACGCAGTCATGCGGTATGAGATTACTTACCGTGTACTTCGTCGGAAACGGTCAGTTTCTTGCGGCCTTTTGCACGGCGTGCAGCCAGCACGCGACGGCCATTAGCGGTCAGCATACGCTGACGGAAACCATGCTTGTTGTTTCTCTTGCGGTTGTGGGGCTGAAATGTTCTCTTCATTGTATCGTTGGTTTTTTGTTGTTACGGTGTTAGTGGGTTAACTGCTTAACGGCGTGCAAAGTTACGACAAAGTTTTGAATTGGCCAAGACTTTGCACAAACTTTCGCGCGAAATGGGCGTTTTGCCCTCTTTGAGGCGCATTCATTCCCTGTTTTAAGCGGATATTTGTACGTGTGACTAATATATTGTCTGATACATACTGCTTACGGTGAAAGACTTGGTGAGCGTACCAGTAACATAGGTTGCATCGGTCGTCAGGCCGTGGAAGGTATCCCCACCTTGCAGTGTACCGCCAGTATAGACTTTTATCCCTACGCCTTGCTGCATAGCTGGATGCGAGAAGACGGTGGTACAACGCGAATAACTCTTGGGCGAAGCAAAACTCATGAGATACTCACCGTCGTTATTGGTCACTGTATAAGTAATGGTTGGACTTGCTCCTGCACTCATACTGGCTACGCATTGCGTGCATGCAGAAGCCGTAGGCCGCGACACCCCGCCTGCAAACCCTACAAAGATGCCGCCCGTGACAGCAAATCGATTGTTGTCGCAGTCAAAACTTTCTTCTGGTTGCGTAGTGCCACAACTTATGATGTAGCCGCCGTTGATGTCTATTGTCCCATTGGAGTCGATGCCATCATTGCCCGAAGAAGCGCAATACACTTTGCCGCCGTTAATAATCAAGGCTTTTCCAGCATTAAGACCGTCATCGTAGGTCTCAATGGACAACTCGCCATCGTTAATGGTCAGCGTCGCTTTGCTTTCTATGCCTTCTCCACCGTCTTGCTGTGTAGTGATGGTGAAGACACCGCCATTGACGGTCAAATCTCCTTCGCTCTTTATTGCCTTGGGATTGCCTCCTGTGCCATCTTGTCCAAAGCCTGGACCTCCACCTGGCCCGCCTTCATGGCCACCAGGGCCTGCCATGGGCTGTGCCGAAGGTGTCCACCAGGGATTACGTCCACTGCCAGAGGTAGTAATCTTTGGGCCTGTCGTGGTAACATTGACGTTCAGCGCCGTGTGGTCACCACGCTCGCCATAGAGCGACACTCCATCGACGCTAATGCCTTTGCCACCGCTTCCTGAAGCGAGCAATGTGAGTTGCCCTGCCAAGCAGTCAAGACGGCCATCTACCTTGATGCAAGTCGCAGAATAGGTATCTTCTTCGTTGGACGCATTGGTGTAGGTGTCACCACCTCCAGAGACCTCAATCTGGATGACGCCACCCGTGATGGTGGCATTGCCATCCACGCTGATGCCTTTGCCTGCTTTGCCGCTGTGCTTAATATGGATGCTACCATCGCTGATATTGATGTCGCCATCGGCTTTGAGCACAGTGCAGTAGCCCACATCGCCATCAGCAACAACGGCATCACCTGTAGCCTCTGCTACGATAGTGCCACCTTCAACATGGATATCGCTATCTGTGCTGATGCCTTTACTTTGTGCACCTGCTATGTTGAGGTTGATGATAGCGTCACCTGTAATGGTTACCTTGCCTTCACATTTTATTGCCTTTGTGTCGTCAGTAGCCGTCGATAGTGTCATCTCTCCCCCACTAATGAGGATATGTCCGTCTTTCTCGGCGTCTGTCGCATCTACGGTCCCACCATCTATGCAGTCATCCCCTGTCCCTTCTATGATGAGCGTTCCGCCGAGCATTTCGAAGTAGTCATTGCTGTGGATGCCATCCTTGGGGGCCTGCGTAATGTGGATACTGCCTTTCTCTATTTGTATATAGTCGTCGCTGCAAATTGCGTGCTTGTAGAGCCCTGCTACTTCCAATGTTCCCGAACCCTTGAAGATGAGTTGTCCTTCACTGAATATGCAGGCCTTCATGTCTTCTTCGCCGCAAGGGGTGTAGGTCTTGCTGTCACAGAGTACATTGTTGCCCTTGATTTTAATATCGCTGCTCTTGCCTGTCTGTATATTTAGGGCAGGTCCATCTTTGCTTGTCAGGTGCAAATCTTGCAGCGTAATATCTTGTTTCTTAATGCTATACAACTTAAAAGAGCCAAAGCCTTCACCCGAGAGTACGTAGTTGAGTTTTGTATCAAGCGTGTTGTGGACGACCACTGCATTGTCCACTCCAATGCTGATATCCACACCGCGCAATGCGTAGGGATTGACGATGCTGACGCCCGTAGCGCCGTAGGTTATGCTGATGTTCTCTCTCGGCGTACAAAGTGTCACACTTGTAAGTTCGTTAAGCGGAAAACCTTGACGCAAGGTGTCTGCTGCGAAATAGACGCTGTCACCATCGGCCGCACACTGCATAAAGCGTGCTGCTGCCATCGGCAACTGCCATTCTATATGGTGTGTCCCCAAAGTGCGAACGATGCTGACGCCTTGGGGAGTTTCTGCTTCGGACTGTGCAAAGAGCGTGGGAGCAATCAGTGACAGCACCACGCCCATTATCGGCAATAATATCTTCTTCATCGCTTCTCAATTTTTAGGGTTTGACCATTAAGAGCAACGATATAGACCCCTTGCGGGAAAGCCGAAAGAGATATACGCTCATCTCGGCCAGCCTCTACCTTTTGGCAACGCAAGATGCGACCATCGGCAGATGCCACGGTCAGCATTGCCATCTTGGGACTGCTGACGATGATGTCATCACCTGCGGCACGCAAGATTGTCGCATCAGACAGTGTGACAATACCTTCTTCGGTGTCATGCTTTGTGGGCTCGCTGGAGGTATCGGTGATGCCTTCGGTACCCCGTTGCGCAGCCTCTGCGGAGAAATAGCAAATGCCGAAACGCTGCGGTGCGTAATGGCGGCTGGTGCCATCGGACTTTTCTACGACGATGTCCGTGCCGTCATAATGTATCTGGGCGAAATCTTCATAGGCTATGCCTTGTTCTTCGCCCTCTGTACCGACGAAAATGATGTCGGCATAAGCCGTGGCGTGCGTCAGCATGACCAGAGCAAAAACAGTAAGTAATGGCTTAAACATATTAACGATAGAGATTTACAAAATTCGCTGCAAAGGTAACAAGAAAAAATCAATGTTCTTGGCATTTTGCTTCGATTGACGACAAAGTTGCCGATTTTGACGACGAAACGTGCTCTCCTACACGTTCACACAGGTGCTTCGTCAGCATCTCTATTATCCATTCTGCTATATCGCTAACGAGGCGAGCGCGGCACGAGTCTTCATCAGCACCAAATGAAATCGCGTGTGCCAGCCCTGATTTCAAAGTGGCATTTGGCTATGCCGAGATCCATCTGTGTATAGCCGATGAGCGAAATTCCCCTTGTGGCTTTTATACGCGGGGCTTCGCCGCTGGCACTTGGTAGAAACGCGAAATGAAATTTCTGCTGATTGACGGCCGTTGGTGCTTTGACGACGGCCTCAATGCCACGGCGAAACCACTCAGGAGTGGTACTGTCGGCGTTGCTGAGCTGCTCCACCGTCTTGCGGCGATGCTCGCGTGCCTTGCCTATGCCGTAGCCCAAGGCGATGTAGGCGGCTATCTTCTCGCCAGGCTCCAGATGATAGGTGCCGGGTACTTTGCGGTAGGTCAAGCCTGCCCAGCAGGTATTGAGTCCCATACATTCCGCTTCCAGCACGATGTGTTCGCCGTAGTAGCCGATG
>JAGHRU010000003.1 GCA_018066225.1 Candidatus Equimonas enterica | reverse complement strand
ATCTACTACTTCACGCCGGAAGTAACCGACATCGACAGCCTCAACGCGAAGTCGCTGGCGGCAGAGTGGTCGGCCTACACTGGGCGTGCTGTCAGTGTGGCTGAGAGTGAGGCGCTCTCTTCGCTTGTGCCCGCCGACTTGGAGCACACAGACCATCCTATCGTGGCTTACGCCCGTGCTCATCGCGATGCGGAGATGCTCTCTTACTTGCGGCTCTTGGTGCAGTATTGCAGCACGCGGGTCGTCTATGATGCTTGGGACTATCCTACGGAGGCCGAACTCACCGAGCGCGCCGCTGTGTGTGCGCAGGTGGAGCGTACGGCGCGCGCTTATCGTGGCACGCGTCTGGCCGACCGCTACGCGCTCTTGGTCTTGCGTTGCTGCTTTGCCCGAGGCGACTACGACGAGGTCTTGCGCTACGCCCAGACGAAGCATTTGGACGAGGTGGGTGCTGGGGCCGACAATGTGTTCAGACGTATGGCGCGTGGCTACTATGCTGGTGCGCTCTACCGCACCCATCAATACGAGGCGGCGTGTGCGGCCTTTGCTGCGCTCGGCGATACGCGCAGTGCCAGGTGGTGCTTGCGTCGTGAGCGTAGCCTCGCTTGCATCCGCAGTCTGATTGAGCAAAATCCCACGCAGGAGGTGCTGCCTTATCTTGTGCAGGACTTTGTCAATAATGCGCAGGAGACCTACGACTGCCTGTCCAGTGCTTCGGAGGACGACAATCCTATATCTTATTTCTATGAGATTTACAGCGTTTCGCCCATTTTCGATGATGAGGTGAGTGCGTTTGTCGCCTTTGCCAGCAAGGCTGCCGAGGCTGTGCCGTCGCAGTCTGCGATGTGGTGGTCTGCGGCTGCGATGTGTCAGTACCTGCAAGGCCACTATCGCGCTGCCATGGCTTCGGCCGAACTGGGCGTAAAGGGCGGCGGCAACAAGCGCATGAAGGACAACGCCCGCGCCGTGCGCCTCTTGGTGGCTACGGCAGCCGACAATGCAGCCTCTCGTGAGGATTTTGAGCGTTTTCTGCTGCCCGAACTGCTCTGGCTGCAAGATAAGGCATCGCAGACTGACGAGGCGGTGGCCACGCGCTGGGGGCATATACGCACGCGCATTATATATAGAGGTCTCATTCCGCTCTATGAGCAGCATTTCGCCGACGCGACTTACGCGCTGCTCTGGTATGCGCTGGGCGACGACTGTGTGGGGCAGAGCACCGAAGGTGGCTGGAACTATTCCTACTCTGGTGAGTACTTCGCCCATCTCGATAGCGTCAATCTGCCGACATTGCTCGGCTACTACGATCTGCGTTTCAACGCCGAGTGTCTGCACTCTGTGCTGACGACGTGGCTCTTGGGGCATACCTATGGCGAGCAGCAGTACTTCGCCGACATCGTGGGCACGCGCCTGATGCGTGCAGGACGCTTTGAGGAGGCGTTGCCCTACCTCTACCGCCTGACACCTGCCTTCATAGCGAAACAAAACATCGCGCCTTACATCGCTATGGCGCACTATGGCTTCGCGCCGTGGATGCAGCGCCAGCGTTTCGACACGGACTGTCCGCCTCGGCCGCAAACCCCACTTCCCAACAAGAAACTTGACTTCTGCCGCGACCTGCTCTCCGTAGAGCAAAACTATCGCAGCAGTCGTGGTGCAGCCCATACGCGCTGGACTTACAATCTGGCAGTGCTCTATGCGCAGGCCTCCGTCACGGGCGACTGCTGGTGGCTGACGCATTACGGCAAGTCTATCTCGGATGAACGCGATGCCGAGTTCGACTTCCGTGGACGTGCCTATGCGCTGCTTGGCGATCTCTTGCAGGCGACCGACGATGCCGACTATGTCGGTGTGGCGCTCTTGGGGCGTGTCACGCTCTCGCCCGACAGGTGGCGCGATGCCGACTACGACTACTTCCGCGATGCGATGACCTACACTTATCACCCCGAGAGTCAGCAGTATGCGGATTACAGTGCGCTGACGCGCTATGCCGAGCACCACAAGGTGCCGGAGCAACTCTCGCGTTGCAGTGAGTTGCGCCACTTCCGTCTGTATATGCAGTCTGCCCAGTAGTTTTTCATACCTTCCCGCTATGCGCCGTTATATCTTCTCCTTTTTCATCCTGCTCTTCCTCATTAGCCTTATCATCTTCCTGCGCCACGATGACCACCCGCTGCGCTCGCTCGTGCGCACCGAGGCGCGTGAGGTGTATGTCCTCGACGACAGCCTCTATTTCAGCGCGGCCAGCGACACGCTCTTGGAGGGGCTGAGTTGCTACCGCGACAGTGCGGCGCGGGTGACGACGGCCTTGGGGCAGACCTGCAACTTGCACGGCCATGTGCAGACCTGCTTGCCCTATGGTGGCGACGCTATGGCGGGGCTCTCTGTGGCTGAGTTGCAGCAGCGGTTGCAGCGCACGCTCGTTAGTCTGGAGCGGCGCTACAAGCAGTTGCGACGCTACGTGCGTAGTTTTGATTATTATGCTAATACGCACACCATCACCGACGATGGCTACAACGATGTGATGGCCTATCGTGCCATCTACACGGCGCGCCTCAGCCATGTCGAGGCCACCCTTGCCGTGCTGCGCCGCCATGCGAAGAAGCCGCAGCACGCCTTACGCCATCTCTGGACTTACTACACGGGCACTTTGACAGCCGATGTGTCGCGTGCCACGCCCGTGGGCGGCGCGTCCCATCGTGCGCTCCTTGTCCTTCGCCCGCACCATCGTCGCGGTGCGCAGCCCGACAGCGTGACGCATCGCCCGCACAGCCCATATATACTCACGGCTGCCTCCTCCGATAGACCTATCTATACGCTCGCGTCTGAGCCGCTGCGTGCGCGCTACGGCTCGCCCGTCATGGTGTGCCGCGACACGGCTTCCGGGGCGTACTACCATTTGGCGTGGCAGACCGATACTGCCTTTATGGCTACGGCCTATCTGCCGAATGGGACGTTTCGTCGTGGAGTGTTCGATGCCGACCTGCGCCCGCATGGCCAAGGCCTCGTGCAGTATGCTGATGGCACGTTCTACGACGGCGCGTGGCAGCATGGGCAGCGTCATGGCTTTGGCATCGGCATAGAGGGACGCAGGATCTGCGCTGGCATCTGGCGTGGCGATGTGTTTCAGGGTGAGCGTATGATATACAACGCTGCCCGCATCTATGGCATCGACATCTCGCGCTATCAGCACGAGATAGGCGGCAAGACCTATCCCATACGCTGGGGGGAGGGCTTGCGCATCACTTCCCTCGGCACGGCCTCCCGCAAGCGCATACAGGGCGAGGTGTCCTATCCCGTGTCTTTCGTTTTCATCAAGGCTACGCAGGGCACGACCATCTACAACCGCTATTACGCTGCCGACCTCGCCGCTGCTCGTGCCCAGGGCATCGCTGTCGCGCCCTATCACTTCTTTTCCATGAAGGCGGGCGCGCCGCAGGCCAGTTATTTCCTCTCCCATGCGCAGGTGTCGCGTGCCACGTTGCCGCCGATGCTCGATGTCGAGCCTTCGGAGGCCGAGATACGCCAGATGGGCGGCGACGATGTGCTGTTTAGGGAGGTGCTGGTATGGCTACGACAGGTGGAGCAGCAGACGGGACGCACCCCGATACTCTATGTCAGTCAGAACTTTGTCAATAAGCATTTGCCCCGTGCTCCCAAGGCCATCCGACGCTATCCCGTCTGGATAGCGCGCTATGGTGAGTACAAGCCTTATGTTTGCCTCTTGATTTGGCAACTTGCTGCCGATGGTCGCGTGCGTGGCATCAAGGGCGATGTTGATATCAATGTCTTCAATGGCAGTAAGGCTGATTTTGAGGCACTTATAAAGCGATAAATCCCCCTTCACCGATCTCTTTCGACGGTCTGGGCAGATAGTTTTTCCGCTCTGCCCAGACCGTTTTTCTCGTCTGCCCAGACCGTTTTTCTCGTCTGCGCAGAGAGTTTTCACGGCCTGCCCTTGTCGCTTTGCATCGCTTCGCGCACTGTTTTCTTTCGCTTTGCTTTGCCGTCTCGGTTTTTCTCCGTAACTTTGC
>JAGHRU010000040.1 GCA_018066225.1 Candidatus Equimonas enterica | reverse complement strand
TGGTATAGGTGTCTTCCGCGCCTTGGCGGGCACGGCCGTCCATGCCCATGTAGCGTCCATCGACATCGGAGAAGGTGTAGGGCTGCAGCCCCGTGTGGTAGAGGGCGGTGTAGAAGATGGTGCGCAGGCTGTCGTCAGTCGTTGTGATCTGTATCTTGTCGAGATAGTCGCGCCACTGCTCGCGGGCGGCATAGCGCGTGCCTTCAAAGTCCCATGCCGGCATCTCGGCATCGAGGTTGCGGCGTGCGCCGTCGATGTCGATGGCCGAGGTGGCCACCTTGACCATGACCTGCTCTCCCTCGCGTGTGGCGAAGCGGAGCAGCACCTTGGCGCGCGGCTGCATCTTGCCGTCTTTGAGGGCTTCGTCTTGCAGGAGTTGGTAGGTGAAAGGCTTGGAGAAGCGGGCGACGAAGCACACGCGCTGCCCGGGGCTCCAGAAGTGGGAGGCACGAGAGCCGACGATTTCGGTGTCGGAGACGACGGTGAGCACCATGTCGCTGTTGGTCTGCTCGGCCAGGTTGTAGTCGAAGTCGAGGATGAAGCCTGCGTCGCTGGCTGCGGGGAAGGTGTAGCGGTGCAGGGCGGTGTGGGCGGTGGCGGTGAGTTCGGCACGCACGCGGTAGCGGTCGAGGGTGACGGCATAGTAGCCGGGCTCTGCCACCTCGCTCTCGTGGCTAAACGATGAAGCCCACGAGAGCGTCTGGGCGTCGGCAGCGACAGGCGTCGTGTCCTGCGGGCCTACGGTGGGCATCAGCAGCACCTCGCCGAGGTCGCAGCAGCCCGTGCCCGAGAGATGGGTGTGGGAGAAGCCGTTGATGGAGGTGTCGCTGTAATGGTAGCCCGAGCAGGCGTCCCAGCCGTGGATGCGCGTGTCGGGCGATGGCTGTATCGCGCCGTGCGGCACCATAGGGCCGGGAAACGTGTGGCCGTGCCCACCCGTACCGATGAGCGGCCGCACAGCGTCGATGTTGTCGCTTGCGGCAGGCTGCGCTGTGGCGGCGAGCAGCAGGGCAAGAAGAAGGACTTGTTTCATAGATAGTGAGGGTTGTTAGCGTTTGTCGGGAGCGAAGTTATAAAAAAAAACGCAGACGCGGAGACTTTTCTGAAATAAATCCGTAACTTTGCAGCAACTTCATCCGCCGCCTCCCGTCGAGGACACAAAACGGGTCTGCCCAGATGGGCGAAACCATCTGCCCAGAGCGTAGAAACGGTCTGCCCGGACAGTTTCACCACTCTGCCCAGAGCGGAAAACACACATTATCAACGACTTAAAACACCTCACCTATGACCGAAAATAGCGTGCGCGCGAGCATCATCCGCGCCAACAAAGAAGAGTTTTGCCGCCTGCTGCGCTCCACCCAGCGCGAGGGCATAGACTACGTCATCGAAGACCTCGAGAAGCTCGGCTTCTTTGAAGCCCCTGCCTCCACCCACTTCCACCTCTCGCAAGACGGCGGGCTCGTGGAGCACAGCCTCAACGTGTGTCGCTGCGCCATGCGTCTGCGCGAGACGGCCATCGCCATGCGTCCCGACCTCGCCGAGCAGTTGCGGGAAGACAGCGTCATCCTCAGCGCGCTGCTCCACGATGTCAATAAGGCCGACATCTACAATCCCACCGTGAA
>JAGHRU010000059.1 GCA_018066225.1 Candidatus Equimonas enterica | reverse complement strand
CGGCATTGAAGTCGATGGCTACAAGGTGCTTTGGGCTACGACGAATGTGGGTGCTACGACCCCCGAGGGCAATGGCGACTACTTTGCTTGGGGACTACGCCTTATTATCAGAATTGGAGTGGTAGTGGTAAGCCCACCTCTTGGAAAGACGGCAAGAGTGCGGGCTATAAATGGGAATCATATT
Source organism: Candidatus Equimonas enterica (assembly GCA_018066225.1). Lineage (GTDB taxonomy): Bacteria > Bacteroidota > Bacteroidia > Bacteroidales > Bacteroidaceae > Alloprevotella > Alloprevotella enterica. The sequence goes on along the minus strand of JAGHRU010000059.1, from coordinate 17,995 downwards.
GTGGCCAAAGTTCATTTACAGAATGGTCCACTGTGCCTTATGATGACAACAAGGTCTTGAAGCCTGAGTATGATGCCGCCCGTCAGAACTGGCATGGCGATTGGGTAATGCCTACGCGGGCCGAGTGGCAGGCGTTGTATGATAACACAACTTTTACTTGGACTGCCAATTACAACAACACGGGCGTAGCAGGTTATGAAGTCAAGGGTAAGGATGCCTATGCGTCGAAGTCTATTTTCCTTCCCGCTGCGGGCGACCTCAGCGGTACGTCCGTGGACTTCGCTGGGTCCCGCGGCTACTACAGGTCGTCGTCGCTCAACGCGAGCAATCCGGCGAACGCGTTCAGCTTGTTCTTCAACTCGGGCAGCGCGAATCCCGCGGGCAACTACAACCGTTGCTCTGGGCAGTCCGTGCGGCCTGTGCTCAGAATGGCTAAATAACCGCGACAAAGCGTGAATATATTATATTATAGTTAGTAACGTTTAATGTGCAAAGTTGCGCCATCGGCAGCCCCGCCCGCGCGCAGGGTGTTGTGAAACAGTCTGTCTGCGAGCCCCTGCCCGCCTTTCAGAGTAGAGGCAGACGATGAGCGCATCGCGTTATAAATATCTTTGTTATTTGCCGCAGGCAACGCGGGTAGCCGCTGTCGGGAGACAGTGCTGCTCGCGCCCTGCCTTTTTTTGTGTGGTAGTGTTTACAGCCCAGCCTGCGGCGGCATGATGACCGTCACGCTACGCATCGAGAAGTAACGCTCTATCTGCTCGGGCAGGTGCGCCATGTAGTTGTGGCGCGAAGGCAGCCCCTCACGGGCGAGGATGAAGACGGCGATGTGGTCTTGGCGCATACGGCGCGAGAGCGGCAGGAAGTCGTGCCACTCCAAGTAATCGACATACTCTGCTTGCAACTTATGCCCTTTCTGCCGCCATGTCTCCTCTATGCGCCGCAGCGTCTCCTTGCCGCTATACACCGTCATGCGGCAGCATATCTGCTCCGCCAGATAGGCCACACGCTCCGTCCACGCCGAGAAGCCCGGGTCGAACTCACCCTTGCGCGGCGCGACGAGGTGGAGGTGGCGCACGGTGCTGACAGGCACGAGGGTGCGGCACACGATGATCTGCTGCGGGAGAGCAGCCATAAGGTCCATGGTAAACGTGCCCAGCAGCGACTCCGAAGCCTTCACCTTGTGGTGCATGCCGATGAGCACATCGGTGGCTTCCAGTTCGCGAGCACTATGGGTGATGCCCGTGATGGAATTGACCGACCAGCGACACTGCGTGGTCAGCTTGACGCCTGCGCCGAGGGCGATGCGGCCGGCTTTGTCGAGTATGTCGTGGCCGCGCTTGCGCAGCGCAGCATTGTCTTCGAGCACGATATGCAGGGCTGCCAGTGGCGAGAGCTCGTGCGGCGTGCGCATCACAAGGGCTGTCCCCATCACTGCATCGACCATATCGGGATTGCCAAGTGCGACGAGTATGCGCCCCGTCTCGCTCCTCTCGGGTTGCGACATATTGCCACCGAGCACCATAGCGCGTGCAGCACTCTCGGTGGTGAGCGACGACACGCTGCACGTCACGAGGATGAGGGCCATGGCAGCTCCCACCACTTCGTCGCCAAAGAGCGGCGCACCAGAGGGCAGAACGATGCTGTGCCCTGCCAGGACGATGGCCAGCGTGGCAGCAGCACGCGCACTGGTGAGCCCAAAGATGAGGCGACGCTCGCTGCGTCCGTAGCCGAAGCAGACACCCGTGAGCAGTGCGGCCAGCCATTTGCCCACGCAGCAGGTGGCTATCATGGTCAATGCCAGTAGGCAGCACTTGGGGTCGTGGACGAAACTGCCAATATCGACCGTCATGCCCACGCCGATGAGGAAATAGGGGATGAAGAGGGCGTTGCCTACGAAGCCTATCTGGTTCATTAGCGGCGACGACGGCGGGATGTTGCGGTTGAGGGCTATGCCCGTGAGGAATGCACCGAGGATACCGTCCATGCCGACCCACTCCATAAGGCCTGCGCCGAGAAAGACGAGGGCAAGCACGCCGACAAACTGCACCACCACATCATTGTAGAGGCGGAAGAAGTAGCGGCAGATGCGTGGCACAACGAGCAGGATGCCAAGCCCGATGCTGACCACCTTGCCCAAGAGCCATGCCCACTCCCACTGACCTGCATCTGGCTGGAAGAGGCCAGCAATGACGGCCAGCACCAGCAGCGTCAGCGTGTCGGCCACGATGGTGCCACCTACCGCCAGATTGACCGACTGCAAGCGCGAGAGACCGTAGCGCATCACCTGGGGATAGGCGATGAGCGTGTGGGAAGCGTACATTGCCGCCATCAGTATAGCCGCTGCGAGGCCGTAGCCCATGGCTGTATTGACTCCCAGACCAATGAGCATAGGACAGGCGAAGGTGAGCAGCCCAAAGAGCAAGGCCTTGCCACGGATGCGGCTCACCTCGTGAAGGTTCATCTCCAGCGAGGCCAAGAACATGATGTAGTAGATGCCAACCTTGCCAAAGAGCTCAAACGAACTGTCGTAACTCAACACCCCCGTGCCGTGCGGCCCGATGATGACACCTGCGGCTATCATGCCTACTACGGAGGGAATGCGCATACGCTCCAGCAACATCGGCGCAAAGAGGATGATGCAGAGCACGACAAAGAATATCCAAGTGGGGCTTGTAAACAAGGGCAGTGTATGTTTTTATCGCTGCAAAATTACAAGTTTCTGCGCAAAAAATGGTGCTGTGTGGGAGATTTTTTGTTACTTTGCACCCGAAATATGTTTCTCAACACTACACTGCTATATGAATATCGCTATTGTGGGCGCATCAGGTGCCGTCGGTCAAGAGTTGCTGCGTGTACTCTCGCAGCGCAAGTTTCCCATTGACGCTTTGCGCCTCTTCGGCAGTAGTCGCAGTGCAGGGAGCACCTGCTCCTTTGCGGGTATAGACTACACCGTGCGTCTGTTGCAGCACGGCACAGAGGATTTTCGTGACATCGACATCGCCTTTGTCTCGGCTGGTGGCGGCGTGTCGCGTGACTTTGCCGACGACATCACGCGTTACGGCGCGGTCATGATAGACAACTCTTCGGCGTTTCGTATGGCAGACGATGTGCCGCTCGTCGTGCCCGAAGTCAATGCCGAGGACGCGCTTTCGCGCCCTCGCGGCATCATCGCCAACCCCAACTGCACCACTATTATGATGGTGGTGGCGCTGCAAGCCATCGAGCGCCTCAGCCACATTCGGCGTGTCCATATCGCCTCCTATCAGTCGGCCAGTGGCGCAGGGGCAATGGCCATGCAGGAGTTGCAGGAGCAGTACGCACAAATCGTGCGTGGCGAGGAGCCCACCGTGGAGAAGTTCCCCTATCAACTCGCCTACAATGTCATACCGCAGATAGATGTCTTCACCGACAATGGCTATACCAAGGAGGAGATGAAGATGTACAATGAGACGCGCAAGATAATGCACTCCGACATAGCGGTGTCGGCCATGTGTGTGCGTGTGCCATCGCTGCGTGCACATAGCGAAGCCATCTGGGTGGAGACGGAGCGTCCCCTCGCGGTGGATGAGGTGCGCAGAGCCATCGCTGGGGGCGACGGCTTGACGCTGTGTGACGACCCTGCCAAGCAGCAATATCCTATGCCGCTCTTCCTCTCGGGCTGCGACGATGTCTATGTAGGTCGCATCCGTAAGGACCTTGCCAATCCCTGTGGCCTCACCTTCTGGCTCGTTAGCGACCAGATACGCAAGGGTGCAGCCCTCAACGCAGTGCAGATAGCCGAGTATATCATCAGCAAAGGGCTGTAAACCACGCATCTCATGAGACAGCAACGCGCACGCACCATAGCAGAGGCAGTGCGTTTCTCCGTGGTAGGCGCAGTGGCGACGCTGCTGCATTACCTTATATATATGTTGCTGATAGATGCCATGCCTACCAACATTGCCTATGCTGTGGGCTATGTCGCCAGTTTCTGCGGCAACTATCTGGCTACTTGCTATTTCACCTTCCACACCCGTCCTTCGTGGGCGCGCTTTGTGGGCATGGCAGGCGCACATGCCGCCAATTTCGTGTTGCACTTCGTGTTGCTCAATCTCTTTCTTTGGCTGGGAGTGGCCAAAGGGCTTGCGCCGCTACCAGTCTATGCCATCGCTGTTCCCGTTAATTTCTTACTTGTCAGATACTTATTTAAGGTAGGCTCTATGAATTAGCTCGTGACGATTTTTGCGGCTACTCCGACGCAGATTTCTTTCTTTCATGAGGGAGCGGTGCGGGCACCGTGACTGAATGAAAGGCAGAAAAGATGCGAGAGAAGAGCCCCAAAGCGGCCGAGTAGAGGCGTAGAAAACTACTTTGAACAAATATAACACTAATTTATAGAACCTACCTTAAGCGTAAGCCATGATATATATCGTCATACCCTGCTACAATGAGCAGGAGGTGCTGCACGAAACGACGCGGCAACTCTCTGCCATGCTGACTGCAACGTCCGAACCTACGAAGGTGCTCTATGTAGATGACGGCAGTCGCGACACGACTTGGGACATCATACGCAGTTTGTCGAAGCAATATGACAGCGTAGAAGGCGTGCGCTTGGCTCACAACGTGGGACATCAGCAGGCACTCTGGGCTGGCATGGAGCAGGCACTGCAACTCGGTGCCGAAGCCGTAGTGAGCATCGATGCCGACTTGCAGGACGACATTGCGGTCATACCGCGCATGATAAGCGATTTTCGCGCTGGTGACGACGTGGTATATGGCGTACGTCGTGAGCGCACCACCGATACGCGTTTCAAGCGGTGGACGGCACTGGCTTTCTACCGCCTTATGAACAGCCTTGGTAGCGGTACGGTCTATAACCACGCTGACTTCCGCCTGCTCAGCCGTCGGGCTTTAGAAGCGTTGTTGAGTTATCCCGAGCGCAACCTCTTCCTCCGTGGCATCGTGCCGATGTTGGGCTTCAATACCCGCATAGAGTATTACGATCGTAAGGAGCGTTTCGCAGGTGAAAGCAAGTATCCGCTGACGAAGATGCTCAATTTTGCCCTTGATGGCATCACGAGCTTCAGCATTCAGCCACTGCGCTGGATACATGGCATAGGGCTTTGCTTCATTCTTGTGGCTTTTGGGGTTATGATTTATGCGCTTACCTCTTATGTCCTTGGCCGTAGCCTGCCTGGCTGGACATCGCTGTTGATGTCTGTTTGGCTCGTGGGGGGCGTCCTGCTCGTGGCTATCGGCGTCACGGGCGAGTATATAGGTAAGATTTATATGGAGGTAAAGCGTCGTCCGCGCTATTTCATACAAGAAACGACTACTACCGCACGCTCATGAAAGCCACGAAACGCCTCATCCTCTATCTCGCGTTGGTCATCTTGCCTTGGCTGGCTCTGACGGATTTCTACACCCGTGGTGAGCCCCGTGAGGCTGTGGTGGCGCAGACTATGCTTGCCCAGCACAACTGGATTTTGCCTACCAACAATGGCGGCGAGATGGCCTATAAGCCACCTTTCTTCCATTGGTGTGTGGCGACGTCGTCGTTGCCTTTTGGCGATGTGACGGAATGGACAGCACGTTTCCCTTCTGCATTGGCGGCCATCATCATGCTGGTGTGGATGTTTCGTTTCTATCGCAAACGCAGCGACACTGGCACGGCGTTGCTGGCGACGCTGCTTTGCTTGACATGCTTTGAGGTGTGGCGTGCCGCCTTTGCTTGTCGTGTAGATATGGTGCTCACCTTGGGCATCGTCGGCGCATTGCTGGCTTTCGCCGATTGGGCGGAAAAGCAGCGGCGTGGTGTGCCGTGGCTGGCTATACTGATGATGAGCATCGGCACGCTGACCAAAGGTCCCGTAGCGATGTTGCTGCCATGTGCAGTGACGGGAGCCTATCTCTGGCTGCGGGGCAGGGGATTTTGGCGCAGTTGTTGCGCTATGGTGGGGTGTGGCCTTGCCGCACTTGTGCTGCCTGCTCTGTGGTATTGGGCGGCCTATCAGCAGGGCGGCGAACACTTCTTGGCCTTGGTGCGCGAAGAAAATATCGATCGTTTCCTCGGCAAGATGTCTTATGCCAGTCACGAAAATCCGTGGTGGTACAATGTGGAGATGATACTGGCGGGTTGGCTACCGTGGTCGCTCGTTGCGCTGGTGAAATGGATCAAGCAGAAGTGTCCGATGGGAAACGATAAGCGCTTGTCGTTCTCCGTGCTTGGGCAGAGGCTTCGCACGATGTCACCAGTTAATTTTTTCAGTCTCGCCGCTTTCGTCATCATCTTTGTCTTTTACTGCATTCCCAAGAGTAAGCGCGGGGTTTACCTCCTGCCTGTCTATCCATTCTCAGCATGGTTTCTTGCGCTCTATCTTCGCGACCTCGGCCAGCGCTGGTGGCGTTGGGCGTTGGGCGGCGTGCAAGCGTTGTGGCTTGTAGCCTTTGCCGTCGTTCTCCCACTGATGATGAATCCGCGTAGCGACCGCGACATAGCGCGCGAGGTCGTCAAAATCTCCGGACGCGAACATCTTACGAGTTATGTGGCAGGGAGTGCTCCGGGCAATCCTATGCACTTCTTTACGATCAACTATTATCTGCACGATGGCGTGGGCGTGTGGGGCGAGACGACACCCCATGCAGGCTATCTTCTCTTGACCGATAGCCATGTGGAGGCTTTCCGCCACGCAAACCCCGATGTGCATCTGACGCATATCTATACCAGTTCGCATAAGAGTTGCGACACCCGAGGCCGCGTGCTGCTGTTTAGGTATGCCAAGCCGTGAGAGGCTTTATTATTCATCATTATATAACCATAAAACGATGAAACAGCAAATTCCACACCCACTCATCTCCATCATACCGCTCCTCGTACTGATTGCCATGATAGCGACGGTAATGAGGATGCTTCCCGATGATGCGCTCAGCGGTGCGAGCCAGATAGCCATGATGATAGCAACCGCCGTCTGCGTGGCACTCTCCATGTCTATCTATCGCACCCAATGGCAGGTATTTGAGGACAGCATCAAGACAACCATTGGCGACACCTCTGTGTCGATACTTATCTTGTTGCTCATCGGCGTGATGTCCAGCACATGGATGATTAGCGGCGTCGTACCTACCTTAATATATTATGGTGTGCAGATTATCACCCCGTCTCTCTTCCTACCGTGCGCTTGCATCATTTCTGCTTTGGTATCGCTGATGACTGGCACATCGTGGACGACAATAGCCACGATAGGTATTGCGCTGCTTGGCATAGGCAATGCGCTCAACATTCCAGAGGCATTTACGGCAGGTGCCATTATATCCGGAGCGTATTTCGGCGATAAAATATCGCCTATGTCCGACACCACCGTGCTCGCCTCTTCCGTCTCTGGTGCCGACCTCTTCAAGCACATCCGTTGCATGATGCACACCACTGTGCCGAGCATCACCATTAGCCTTCTGCTTTATCTCATCATGGGCTTTTGGTTCTCTGGCGAAAGGGTTGAACCAAGCATCTATCTCGAAGGTTTGGAGCACAGTTTCCATATCACCGTATGGACATTCCTTGTTCCTCTTTTCACCGGAATTCTGATATGGAAGAAAGTGCCATCGTTCATCACGCTTACCCTTTCATCCATAGCCGCCATCGTGTGCGCCATCGTGCTGCAAACAGACGCTCTGATGGAAATAACAGGCACGCAAAGCGCAACGCCTGGCAGCATCTTCATCGGTTTGCTGAAAGTGTGCTATTCCAGCACACAACTTGATACGGGATTTGCAGAAGTCAATGACCTCGTTGCCACACGAGGAATGGCAGGAATGCTCGACACCGTATGGCTCATACTTTGTGCCATGTGCTTCGGCTCGTGTATGGTGGCGTCGGGCATGCTCAAGAGCCTCACGCGTATTCTTCTTAATACCATCCACAACACATTCTCACTCGTCACCTCAACGGTTGTGTCAGGCGTGCTGCTCAACCTTATTATGGGCGACCAGTTCCTGTCCATCATCATGAACGCGTCAATCTACAAGGAAGAATACGCCGAGAGAGGCTATCAGCCAGAACTCCTGAGTCGTTCCACAGAGGACTCTGCCACTGTCACCTCCGTCCTCATTCCATGGACAGCCTGTGGCATGACCCAATCTACAGTCCTCGGCGTACCAACCCTTGTCTATCTTCCTTTCTGCTTTTTCAATATCATAAGCCCCTTCATGAGCATCCTATTTGCGCTGTTTGGGAAGATACCCAAAGACGGCGCGTCACATTAATTATTATACGCACACGCACGATACATTCATACCTCATAATGCTAAAAAGATTATCGAAATACACCTTTTTATGTGTTATATTGCTGTTGTGTGGTGAAAAGTTTGTATCTTTGCGGCCAATAAAGGTTGATAACATAAACCTTTTAATGTGATTTCTTGCAAAACCCGTATGTATGAAAAGTATAGAAGACGTGATGAATGAGTGGAACGCTTTGCAGCCATTGTCAGACAGAGACAGGGAGATACTTAGCCGTCGATTCACCATTGATTTCAACTACAACAGTAACCACATTGAAGGCAATACGCTGACTTATGGACAGACAGAGATATTACTCCTGTTTGGGAAGATTGTTGGCGAGGCTGATGTTCGTGATGTTCACGAAATGACAGCCAGCAATGTTGGTCTGAAAATGATGAAGGAGGAGTCACAACTTAAAGAGACTCCTTTGTCGCAGCATTTTATACGAACATTGCATAAAACCCTCTTGCGAGAAGACTATACCGTATATCGCACTCTGCCTGGTGGTGTTCAGACAAGTTACGTTATCCATGCGGGAAAATACAAAACCCGTCCAAATTCTGTCATCACGCGTTATGGTGACCGATTCGAGTATGCAACGCCCGAAGAGACGCCAGCTTTGATGAGCGATTTGGTAGATTGGTACAATGATGCAGAAAAATCGGGAAAGTTCACTCCAATAGAACTTGCCGCGATATTCCATTATCGATACATTCGTATTCATCCGTTTGAAGATGGCAACGGACGCATTGCCCGATTGATGGTCAATTACATCCTCACTCGTCATAATTATCCTATGATTGTAGTGCGTAGCCGTAAGAAGAAAGAATACTTAGAAGCACTGCATCGTACTGACCTAACTGTCGGTGCAGCACCTTCACTTGGCGCCCATGCCTCAAAGCGTGACATCAGGCAGTTTCTTACTTATTTTACGAAACTCTTTATTGACGAAGTGTCATACGACATACAGTTCTTGACTGAGCGCGGAGATAATGTGTGGTGGTTTGATGGTGAACGCGTGAAATTCCGTAGTGCGACCACCAGCGTAATACTGAATCGCATGTATGAGCAGCCCAATAGTACCATCTCGCAACTGGCTGAGGCTGCCGCTATCAGTCTTACGGCAGTAAACAAGCAGTTGCGACTCCTTACAGAGAAGGGATATATCACTCGAACCGAGAAAGACAATTTTTGGAGGCTAATTATCACTCCATCAGTGTAAATACTCAGATAAAGAACTATCATACATGGATAAGCAGAAGCAATTCCAGACAAATGCATACGCTCCATAGGCGGACGAAGAGTAAACGTCGTTGCCTATACCGCCAAGGGAAGGCTGTAAAAGATTTGATACTCATACTACAGCGTAATGATTGTTCAATCCGTTCAAGACCAAGAAAATTTGGATAAAAAAAGAAGTATTATGTCCATCTGGAGTAAAATCATAGATACAGTAAGCGGCAATGTTTCTGCCTATGCTAATGAGGAGGTGTCTCGCGATACTTCCTGCTATGCTTTTGTGGATGTAGAGGTTGGTATGAAGGATAAGAAGGTGCATGATGTCGGGGCTTTGCGCTGGGATGGTGCTACTTTTCATGCTGGTGATAAGCGTGGGGCGTTGGCGTTTCTTGCAGATGTGGATTTCGTATGTGGGCACAATATTATTCATCACGATGCGAAATATCTGTTGGGGAAAGAAGCAGAAAAGTGGACGTTAGTGGATACGTTATATGTGTCGCCCCTGCTGTTCCCCGAGCGTCCTTACCACAGGTTGCTGAAGGATGATAAGTTGGTGAGCGAGCAGATGAACAATCCTGTCAACGACTGTGAGAAGGCTCGCGATTTGCTGATGGATGAGGTGGCTCGATGGAATAGCCTGCCCGAGACAAAGAGGACGATTTATGCCACTTTACTGTATGCTATTCCGGAATTTAGAGGTTTCTTCGAATTTGTTGAGGCAGCAGTAGAATACAATACACAACTTGCATCATTAATCCACGAAGCATATAAAGGCAAGATGTGTGCGAATGCAGATATTGATGGTATCGCATGCGGACAGCCTGTTGAGTTGGCGTATGCCCTCGCCTTGATAGATACAACCGATTACCGCTCGATTACCCCGGCATGGGTGCTTCACAACTATCCGAATGTGGAGAATGTAGTAAAGCTTTTGAGACATACACGTTGTGAGAAAGGGTGTGCGTATTGCCGCAAAGATCTCGATGTGCACTACAACCTGAAGCAGTTCTTCGGTTATGATGGGTTTAGAACCTACGAGGGTGAACCTCTGCAGGAGAAAGCAGCAAGAGCGGCTGTGGAAGAAAAGTCGTTGCTGGCCATTTTCCCGACTGGTGGAGGAAAATCTCTCACATTCCAGTTGCCAGCCTTGATGGAAGGTCGCTCTGTGCATGGACTTACCGTGGTCATCTCACCTCTGCAATCATTGATGAAGGATCAAGTGGATAACCTTGTTGAACGAGGTATTACAGATGCTGTCGCCATCAACGGATTGCTTGATCCCATCAGTCGTTCGCTGGCTATTCAACGTGTACAGGATGGTGACGCATCTCTGCTCTACATTGCACCTGAGATGCTCCGGTCGAAGACCATAGAGAAAATACTATTGGCGCGATATGTGGTGCGATTCGTGATAGATGAAGCCCATTGTTTCTCGTCTTGGGGACAAGACTTCCGTGTGGATTATCTCTACATCGGCAAGTTCATCAGCGAATACCAGAAGAAGAAACGATGCAAGGTGCCTATTCCTGTATCGTGCTTTACGGCAACCGCCAAGCAGAAGGTGGTACAGGATATCTGCGACTATTTCAAACAGACGCTCAATCTTGATCTTCAACTCTTTGCGTCCACGGCTTCGCGTACCAATCTCCGTTATTCTGTCATCCATGCCGATACTGACGAAGACAAATACACGAAGCTTCGCCAACTGATAGCCGAAAGTGACCAGCCGACGATTGTCTATGTATCAAGGACAAAATGTACCAGACAACTTGCAGAGAAGCTGACGCGTGATGGCTACAAAGCATTGCCCTTCAACGGCCAGATGGATGCGGACGATAAGATAGCTAATCAAGATGCCTTTATGTCGGACAAAGTACGCATCATTGTGGCAACCTCGGCCTTTGGTATGGGTGTGGACAAAAGCGACGTGGGATTGGTGGTACACTATGACATCTCTGACTCATTGGAGAACTATGTGCAGGAGGCTGGTCGTGCAGGTCGCGACCCCCATATAGAGGCACGTTGCTTTGTGCTCTATAGCGATGCCGATCTTGACAAACACTTCATCCTGCTTAATCAGACGAAATTGAGTATTAGCGAGATTCAGCAAGTATGGAAGGCCGTCAAGGATCTTACAAAACAACGAATGCGTGCTTGTAGTTCGGCGCTTGAAATAGCGCGAAAAGCGGGTTGGGACGATTCCGTTTCAGACATAGAGACACGTGTGCGAACCGCCCTTGCCGCCCTCGAACAAGCAGGTTACTTAGAACGTGGAAACAATGTGCCGCATGTCTATGCCACTGGTATTACGGTGAAGAATGTGGATGAAGCACGCAAGCGCATTACGGAGTCCTTGCTCTTTGAAAAAGATGAAGTGGAGAAGGCAGTTCGCATCATCAAATCGCTCATCAGCCAGAAATACATTGCCAAGGCGCAAGATTCTGAAGCTGAGTCGCGTGTGGATTATTTGGCCGACATTCTCGGCTTGAATAAGAGCGAGGTGGTGTCTGCAGTAGAACGAATGCGTCAGGAGGGTATCTTGGCTGACACAAAGGACATCTCCGCTTATCTGCAAGATGCGGATGTGTCGGAGAACAAGTCGAAACGTCTGCTGGATCGCTTCACAAAGTTAGAACGCTACATTCTCGGTCAGATACCTGATGATACACTGCGCATCTCCTGCAAACAGTTGAATGATAATGCTCAGAACGAAGGCATTACAACGGCAACAGAGAAGGATATTCGCACGTTGCTGTATTTTCTTACGGTCAAGGGCTACACCCGAAAGAAGGAGGATGCAGCACACAACCTTGAGGTGAAGCGTCAGGCAGATATGGAAGTCACCTTGAAGCGTTTTGAGAAACGATTTGAAATTTGTCAGTTTGCTGTGGAATGGCTTTACAGACAGGTTAATGATACGAATGTGGAAGAGGCTCAGAAGAAGGGCTTTCAGTTCTCTGTCGTACAGATGCTCAATGATCTTAAAGCACAGGGGCAGGATCTCTTCGGGGTGTTGCAGAATGTGCAGTTGGAAGATGTGGAGGAAGCTTTGTTTTACCTCTCGAAGATTGGTGCGTTGAAGTTGGAGGGTGGTTTTCTGGTACTCTACAATGCCATGGACATTCGTCGCATCAAGGACAACCGACTGCGATACAAGCAGGACGATTACCGCATGCTGAATGAGTTCTACAAACAGAAGATACAGCAGGTGCACATCGTGGGCGAATATGCCAACCTGATGGTGCGTGATTACGATGCCGCCCTTCAGTATGTGCAGGATTATTTCCAGATGGATTACAAACGTTTTGTAGCGAAGTATTTCAAGGGAAAGCGTGTGCAGGAGATAGAGCGCAACGTGACGCCGGAAAAATTTGATCAACTCTTTGGCGCATTATCGGAAAAGCAGATGCAGATTATCTCCGACAAGGACTCCCGTTGTATTGTTGTGGCAGCAGGTCCCGGAAGCGGTAAAACGTGAGTGCTGGTGCACAAACTGGCATCTTTACCGCAATTGGAGGATGTCAAGCACGAACAGTTGCTGATGCTTACCTTCTCGCGTTCAGCAGCCCTTGAGTTCAAGCAACGACTGATGGGGCTTATCGGCAATGCCGCCCATTTCGTGGAAATCAAGACATTTCACTCTTATTGCTTTGACTTGCTCGACCGAATCGGTAATCTGGACGATGCCAAGGATGTTGTGGGACGTGCAGCACAGATGATCAATGAGGGCGAAGTGGAGCCAAACCGTATTGCAAGGCGGTTCTGGTGATAGACGAAGCGCAGGATATGAGTGCTGAGGAATTTGCCCTCGTGCGAGCACTGATGTTCGCCAACGAAGATATGCGCGTGATTGCCGTGGGCGATGATGATCAGAATATCTACGAGTTTCGCGGTTCGAATTCCGCTTATATGGCTCAGTTGTTGAAAGAGTCCGCAGGAACGTTTGTGGAGATGACCGAGAACTACCGTAGCAGTCAGCATGTGGTTAGCTTTGCCAATGCCTTCGTGCAAGGTATCCGCAATCGTATGAAGCGCGCCCCCATCTTGTCTATGAGTTCAGCGGATGGAGTGGTGAGCGTGACGCATCATGCTTCGCCTTGTATGTACGAACCACTTGTAAAGGAGTTACTACATCATCGTCATGAGGGTACGACTTGCGTCTTGACACAGACGAATGAAGAGGCGGTCATTCTTGTGGCACTCTTGCGCAAGTATGGGCTTCAGAGCAAGTTGATACAGAGTATGGACGGTTTCCGCTTCTGGAATATGGCTGAAGTGCGTTTGTTTCTAAAATACATCGATGGCCACACGCGAACGTCTTTAATAGCCGATGAAGTCTGGGAAGAGGCAAAGCACAAGACGTATGAGACATATGCAACATCCGAGAGCCTGCATTACCTCCAACGCTGTATCGAACTGTTTGAGGCGACCAGTAAGGCGAAGTACCATACAGACTTCGAGGAGTTTGTCTTTGAATCTTCAATAGAGGACTTCTGTGATCTTATGGGAGCAGATGTGGTTGTTTCGACCATTCACAAATCAAAGGGACGTGAGTTTGACGATGTTTATATGCTGCTGACCGAACCTCGCCACATTACGGACGATGAACTTCGTCGTTATTATGTGGGGATGACGCGAGCTAAACAGCGTCTGTTCATTCATACCAACTTCCAACTATTCGAACGTTTGCCTGCGGACAGGAAGATAGCAGACCAGCACCTCTACGAGATGCCAGAAGAGATAGTGCTCCAACTCTCTCATCGGGATGTCAATCTTGGTTTCTTCAAGTCAAGAAAGAAGGATATCCTCTTGTTACGCGCTGGCGAACAACTTCGCTTCTGCAATAATTTCCTGTACGCTCCAAAAACCAATCTTTCGGTAGCACAACTTTCCCAGAGGATGCAAGACGACCTCCTTGTGTGGGCTGATAAGGGCTACGAAGTCACATCATCCACCATCCGCTTCATTGTGGCATGGCGCCCGAAAGATGCTCCGAAGGAAGAAGAGGAGCACGCCGTATTATTGTTGGATTTACGTTTGACTAAAAAATAAGGTGCAATTATGTTTCTCAAGAGAACAGTTGTGGTTTGATGTAGTTCCCCTCTCTGAAACAATAAAAGCATAAGCCTTTAATATGCAAATAGCGTGTGACTCCTGCGAGTCACACGCTATTGTGTTATGGTCTATACGCGTTGCCTTACTTCACCTCCTCGAAGTCGGCATCTTGTATGTTGTCGTTCTTGCCTTGTTCGGGCTGCTGCGGGCCTTGCTGTGCGCCGTCGAAGGGACCAGACTGCGCGCCTGCAGTGCCTTGTGCGGCCTGTGCCTGCTGATAGAACTTCTGGCTGACGGCTTGGAGTTCGGCCATAGCGGCGTCGATAGCGGCGATGTCTTGGGCCTTGTGCGCCTCTTTGAGCTTGGCGACGGCGGCCTCCATCTCGGTCTTCACTTCGGCGGGGAGTTTGTCACCCTGCTCTTGCAGCATGTTCTCCGTCTGGAAAATCATAGAGTCGGCTTGGTTGATCTTCGCCATGCGCTCTGCCTCCTTCTTATCGGCTTCGGCGTTGGCTTCGGCCTCTGCCTTCATGCGGTCTATCTCCTCCTGTGAGAGGCCGCTGCTGGCTTCGATGCGGATGCTTTGCTCCTTGCCCGTGGCCTTGTCCTTGGCACTGACATTGAGGATACCGTTGGCGTCGATGTCGAAGGTGACTTCGATCTGGGGCACACCACGACGAGCGGGAGCGATGCCGGCGAGGTTGAAGCGGCCGATGCTCTTGTTCTGCGCAGCCATGGGACGCTCACCCTGCAAGACATGGATGGTCACCTCGGGCTGGTTGTCTTCGGCCGTGGAGAAGACCTGTGACTTCTTGACTGGGATGGTGGTGTTGGCATCGATGAGTTTGGTCATCACACCGCCGAGGGTCTCGATACCCATAGAGAGCGGCGTCACGTCGAGCAGGACGATGTCGCCCACACCGCTTTCCTTGTTGAGGATTGCGCCCTGGATGCTGGCACCCACTGCCACCACCTCATCGGGATTGACGCCCTTGGAGGGTGCTTTGCCGAAGAACTGCTCCACGAGTTGCTGCACAGCAGGGATGCGGCTCGAGCCACCTACGAGGATGACCTCGTCGATTTCGCTGGTGCTGCAGCCGGCATCGCGCAGCGCGTTTTCGCACGGGATGCGGCAGGCCTGGATAAGGCCATGAGCGAGTTGCTCAAACTTGGCACGCGTGAGGCTCTTGACCAGATGCTTGGGCACACCGCCTGCGGGCATGATGTAGGGCAGGTTGATTTCGGTCGTCGTGCTGCTCGAGAGTTCTATCTTGGCCTTCTCGGCAGCCTCTTTGAGGCGCTGCATGGCCATGGGGTCGGCAGAGAGGTCTGCGCCCTCGTCCTTCTTGAACTCCTCGACGAGCCAGTCGATGATGACTTGGTCGAAATCGTCGCCACCGAGGTGGGTGTCGCCGTTGGTGGAGAGCACCTCAAAGACGCCACCGCCAAACTCCAGGATGGAGATATCAAACGTGCCACCGCCAAGGTCGAAGACGGCAATCTTCATATCCTTGTTGGCCTTGTCGATGCCATAGGCCAGCGCGGCTGCGGTAGGCTCATTGACGATGCGCTTCACTTCGAGGCCTGCAATCTGGCCAGCCTCCTTGGTGGCTTGACGCTGGGAGTCGCTGAAGTAAGCAGGCACCGTGATAACGGCTTCCTTCACTTCCTGTCCGAGGTAGTCTTCGGCGGTCTTCTTCATCTTCTGAAGCACCATGGCGGAGATTTCCTGCGGGGTGTATTTGTGACCGTCGATATCTACGCGCGGCGTGTTGTTGTCGCCTCGCACGACGGCGTAGGGCATACGCGAGATTTCCTTCTGCACTTGGTCGTAGGTCTCACCCATGAAGCGCTTGATAGAATAGACCGTGCGCTTGGGGTTGGTGATGGCTTGACGCTTGGCGGGGTCGCCCACCTTGCGCTCGCCGCCCTCGATGAAGCCGACGACGGAAGGCGTGGTGCGCTTGCCTTCGGAGTTAGCAATGACAACGGGCTCGGTGCCCTCGAAAACGCTGACGCAGGAGTTAGTAGTTCCCAAGTCGATACCAATGATTTTTCCCATAGTGGTGTATTAGTTTTTTTTGTTTGTTATTATTCGTGTGAATTGGAGCGTCGTGCTCTGCCCTCTCTGGTGCAACGTGCGTGCCATGCCGAGGCGGAGCGGCATAATCTGCCATGTACTGACAAAACGGCAGACCATGGGTGACAAAAGCGTACCGAGATTATTGCTGTCCGGTAAAATTGCTATCTTTGCCCATGGTTATGATTCTTGTTTTTGTGGTAAAAGCAAAGATAACCAAAAGGGCTGATACTTCATGGGAGTACCAGCCCTAAATTTATCAACTCAAAAAAGTTATACTGGACAGCAATAATAATAAATCAGTTACTTGCCATCATACACAGATAGCACAGACTGGCCATAATATCGATAGGAAAAGGAAGGCTCTTCCCATATCCCTTCATAGTCATTGATGATTGCTCTATATGCTTCATACGGAAACACTTTATAGTCTTCAATGTATTCTTCCTCCGGCTGGATGGCTGGCTACCGATGATGGCGCAAGCCGATATGATGCCTAACGGTATCATCTACAGACCGTGAGCCCAGGTGGATTTTATTATTTTAGGGGTATGGGTGGTTCTATTCCATTCCCATCATACACAGGTCGCACAGGCTGACCATAATACCGGAAGGAACAGCCAGATTCTTCCAATATCCCTTCATAGTCATCGAAGATTATTCTATATGCTTCATACGGAAACACTTTATAGTATTCAAGGTATTCTTCCTTTGGCTTTAACTCGCAAGACCAATAATACCCACATACATTAGCGTCCCGTAAATTTGTACCATCCAAGTACCCTGCGGCAGGAAGGAAAATATAAAGATCTTTCTTCATTGAATACGTATGGGTTCCCTCTTTCGTCATTTGGTGATCGGTCGCTTTATCCTGAGATTTGTAAACAATATAGCCCGCAACGCCCGTACTGTTATAATTATTTGTCCATTCCCAATAACATTCATTATATAGTTCATCAAACTCTCTCTTTCTTGGCATACGCCAACCTTCTCCCAAGCGGACATGTGCCACGTCATCTTCAAGTTTAAGAGTGAGAGTATCCTTTGCATATTTTGTAAAATCTTCTTTCGTTGGCAAATCATCATCTCCTCCAGTGTAGCCATCTTTAATAAATGTATAGTTTGCCCACGTATATCCTGTCCCTTTATATTTCTCTTTCCATTGTTCATCTGCGATGGTATTCCCTTTATCGCCTTTCCAATTCTTATAATAGGTTGTAGTATCTCCCCAAGCGAAATAATCTCCATATTCTTCGGGAAGTTGATTGCCCGCACCTATATTATACGCTCCCCACTTCAATTCAGAGGTTAATCCTAAATTCACACAAGGCATGCCTTTGGATATTAAATTATGTGTTCTT
>JAGHRU010000182.1 GCA_018066225.1 Candidatus Equimonas enterica | reverse complement strand
CTCCGTACTACTTATCTATTGTGAAGGTTACTTGGTCGTACCTAATGGAAGGATAAGCGTCGGGAAGTTCGCGCTCCTTCATTTTATCCAACTAAAAAATGAAAACAAACAAACTTTGGAGCATTATGATGATGCTCATGCTCGTACTTGGTACAACCTTCACTTTCTCTTCATGCAGCGACGATGATGACGATGTAAAAACTTCTGATAAAGCACTTGTAGGAACATGGTGCTCGTCATATACGATGGACGACGAAGGAAAATTTGACTTCGATCAAGATGAAGAGTTTACATTTAATGATGACGGAACAGGTGAACTATACAGAAAGAAGGGAAACTCCAAGTATGACGACGAAGGAGGTCGATGGCCTTTTACATGGGAGACCGAAGGTGATATCCTTTATATGAAAGGTAATCATGCCGTTGAGGATTATGGCCCGATGAAATTCTCAGTATCTGGTAACGAATTGCGTTTAACCCTTGACTACGATATACCAGGGGATGAAGAGGTTCTTGTCTATACACGGAAATAAAGAAAAGATAAACTTCAATATTCAAAGTTATTAACCGCCGAACTTTCGGCACTAAAACCAAAACACTATGCTTAAAAAGTTATTTCTCGCAGCAGCATTCGTAGCATGCTCCTTGGGCGCAAACGCTCAAATCTGGATGGGTGGTTCACTCGGCCTGGGCCTCTTCAAGTATAACGATGCAGACAAGACGCAGACCACCTTCAGCATCAAGCCCGAAATCGGCTACACCCTCAACGAAAAGTGGGACTTGGGCATCGGCCTCGGCTTCTCCTCTATCAGCAACATGGATTGTGAGAAGGGCGAAAGCCAAACAAAAATTGTCGTAGCACCCTATGCACGCTACACCTTCGCACAGACGGGCAAGGTAGGCTTCTTCGTAGATGGTGGCGTAGATTTCGGCTTCATAAACGATAAATATGATGAAGGTGAAAAAGAATCTACTTCTGATTTCTGGGTAGGTCTTCGTCCCGGTTTGAAGTACGCTGCCTCCGACAAGGTTTCCATCGTGGCTCACCTCGGCAGTTTCGGTTTCAGATCCCAAAAGGACTGCTACTCCAACTTTGGTCTTGGCCTTGATGTAGATAACACCAACCTCTCCTTCGGTATTTATTGGTCACTCTAACATCAAAAGACATCACAAACGATATGTGCGGCGCACCTTCACGGTGCGCCGCACTTTGTATAACGGCCAGACACAACATAGAGCCCGCCACCTCACAGGAGGTAGCGGGCTCTGTCTATGGCAGGGGGCTGCGAAGGCTTACTTCACGAGTACCTTCTGGCCACCTACGATGTTGATGCCACGCTGCGCCTTGCTGATGCGACGGCCTTGGAGGTCGTAGGCTACAGCCTTGACAGGAACAGTGGCGATGAGTTCGGTCACACCTTCGGAATTTTCACCAAAGATCTTCACGTTCTTCACTTCCCAAGTGCCGCAGCACTCCTCGGAGGAGATGTAGGAGAAGAAGATGTAGGCGTTGCGACCATCAAGCAGAGAGATGTCGGCAGTGGAGGTCACCCAATCCCAAGTGTTGGTGAGAGGATAGACATCGAGGTCGGGCCAATCCATCGTGATTTCGTCGTCGGAGAGCGTAGTGTCGTCCCACTCGTCAGCGTCGGCTATCTGGAGGTAGGCGTTGTAGTAGATGTTCTCCATGATTTCCTCTTCGGTAGTGCCAAAGTTCTTGGCAGCCTGATCGAAGACGATAGTGCAGTTCTTGTAACCAGCGAGGCTGATGGCGGGAGAAACGAGGTCAGCAGCGACATCGTACTTCGTACCACTGACATAAGCACTGGCCTTCATATAACCATAGGAGTCATACTTCCACACATAGCTGAGACCCTCGGGCAGACCATCGGTATAACTGTCGATGGCGGGATCGTAGGTGTAGTTGTTGATGGTAAACTGACCCTGACCCTGGGCGAAGGTCTCACTGAAGATAGAACCATCGGGCACGGGAGGCGTGGCGTCACCCTTGCGAACGAGAGTAACGTCATCGACGATAGCCACAGCACCGTTGCTGGACTTGTGGCACATCACGACCATATTGACAGCCGTAGCCTCCGTAAGCGTAAACTCATAGACACACTCCTGATAGTCGCCCGTGAGGTTGTACATCTTGTTGGCATCACCGTCCTGCTGATAGGTATAGACTATCTTCTGGAAGTTGTGGCCATAGCCCAACTCGATGACAGCACCAGCACCCTTGGCGTGCACGGTATAGACATAGTCGCCTGCGGGCAGGAGGAGTTCCTTGTAAGCCAGACGATAGTTTTGACGCTTGCTGACATCCTCATTGTTGTCGCTGGCGATGGTCACGGCATACTGGCCACCACGAGCGTCAGTGCTCTGGGCGATAGCCTTCTTGGTGGAAGCCGTGGTCTTGCTCAGCCAGTTGGTAGGCACGGTCTCGCTTTCCCAAGCCTCGAAGTCGCCATTGATGAGGTAGTTGCCAGCAGCATCGGGCTGGGCCTCTTCTTTCGGCGTGAGGTCTTCGATGGGATCGATAGGCGTAGGAGGCGTCACGTCGCCACCACCGTTGTCACCATCAGCCACGATGTCCACCTTGGCGAAGTCAAACTGGCCAGCCGCAGAAGCACCATCGGTGCCGTAGGTAGCCTTCTCACCACAGGTGAAGGTCACGCTCTTGGCACTACCCGTCCATGTGACCATCCAGTTGGTAGCGTCAATGGTGACGGTACCCGTGCTGGCCTTGATGTCAGCCAGACGATACTGACCCTTCTTGGAGATGTAGAAGGTCATGCTGGTCATGTTGTTGGCAGAATTGACGATCTCAAGCGTGCCCTTGGCATAGAGACGGAGGTCATTGTCCGTCGTATTGACGACGGGCGCACTCTGACCACCTTGTTTGTTGGCTGTAAGGGAGTAATTGCCATTGGTGTAGGCAATAATCCAGCCCTTGTCGTCTTGCTTGCTCCAGTCGGCGGCAGTCCAAGACAATGTCACTTGGTCGGCAAATGCGCTGAGCGTCATTGCGACAAAAGCGAACATAAGAAGTAAAGATTTCTTCATAATGTTTTGATTGATTAGGTTATTGATAATAGGTATTTGCTCGGGTAAATATCTGCACATGGGTACGTTATGGACAGCAAAATTACACATAATTTTCGACATAGCCCTATTTGTGCCCCATTTTTTCACCTCTCACGGCACACAAAAACACACAGCCCCCTCGCCGTAAAAGCGAGAGGGCTGCTATTGGGCAATGTGTTTGTAGCGCGTGATTACTCAGCGGTTTCTGCTGCCTCGGCGGCAGGAGTTTCGGCTGCAGGAGCCTCGGCGGGAGTCTCGGCAGCAGGGGCTGCGGCCTTCTTGCTGCGACGGGTGCGCTTCACCTTCTTCTCTACCTTGGCCATGTTTTCATCAAAGTCAACGAGCTCGATGAAGCACATAGGAGCAGCATCGCCAGCACGGAAACCGGTCTTGATGATACGGGTGTAGCCACCAGGACGGGTTGCCACTTTCTCTGCAACAACAGAGAAAAGTTCCTTGATAGCGAACTTGTCCTGAAGATAACTGAAGACAACGCGACGAGAGTTAGTAGTGTCGTTCTTACTCTTGGTGATGAGCGGCTCTACATACTTCTTGAGTGCCTTGGCTTTTGCGAGAGTCGTAGTGATTCTTTTGTGCATGATCAAGGACACTGCCATGTTGGAGAGCATGGAGGCACGATGAGATGCAGTACGGCTCAAATGATTGAATTTCTTATTATGTCTCATGGGGATTGTTAATCTTTATCTAATTTGTACTTAGAGATATCGGTTCCAAACGACAGATTCAGACCTGCGAGCAAATCATCAAGCTCAGTAAGCGATTTCTTGCCGAAGTTGCGGAACTTAAGGAGTTCGTTCTTGTTGAGCTGAACGAGGTCGCCAAGCGTCTCCACCTCGGCTGCTTTAAGGCAGTTGAGGGCGCGGACAGAGAGATTCATATCGACGAGCTTCGTCTTCAACTGCTGACGCATCTTGAGGACTTCTTCGTCAAACTCTTCGTTGGACTCATCGGGCACATCGTCGATGGTAATCTTCTCGTCGGAGAAGAGAGCAAAGTGCTGGATGAGTATCTTGGCAGCCTCCTTGAGAGCCTCCTTCGGGTGAATGGAACCGTCCGTCGTAATTTCAAGCACAAGCTTGTCGTAGTCGGTCTTCTGCTCTACGCGGAAAGGCTCAACTACATATTTCACGTTGCGGATAGGGGTGTAGATAGAATCGATGGGGATTACGTTGACATCGGTGCAATACTCACGATTTTCATCGGCGGGAATGTATCCGCGACCTTTGTTGAGCGTAACCTCAATCGTCATCGTGGCCTTGGGATCCAAATGGCAAATCACCAATTCTGGATTTAACACTTCAAATCCGTTAAGACTGCGGTTGAGGTCGCCAGCGTGGAACTCGGTGGTGTTCTGCACGGTGATGACGGCTTTGTCGGTCTCGAATTCTTCTACTATCCGTTTGAAGCGGACTTGCTTCAAGTTAAGTATAATGTTGGTCACGTCCTCCTTGACACCGGGCACAGAGGCAAACTCGTGCTCCACACCTTCTATCTTGATGGTGTTGATGGCATAGCCCTCAAGCGAAGAGAGCAGGATGCGGCGCAGAGCGTTGCCAATGGTGGTGCCAAAGCCGGGCTCCAAAGGACGGAACTCAAACTTTCCGTACTTGGAGTCGCTTTCCAGCATTATGACTTTTTCAGGCTTTTGAAATGTTAATATCGCCATGAATGTATTGCTTAATTATTATTAGTTCTTGGAGTAGAGCTCGACAATCAGCTGCTCCTTGATGTTCTCGGGGATGTCTGCACGCTCAGGCTTGTGCAGCAACTTACCACTCTTGGTGGTCTCGTCCCATTCGATCCAAGGATACTTGCTGTGATTGAAGCCTGCAAGTGCGGCAGCAATGACCTCAAGGCTCTTGCTACGCTCACGCACAGCCACAATCTGGCCGGGCTTAACAGCGAAAGAAGCGATGCCAACGACCTTGCCATCTACGGTGATGTGCTTGTGGTTGACCAACTGACGTGCAGCAGCACGCGTGGGGGCAATACCAAGACGATATACGACATTGTCGAGGCGACATTCAAGGCTCTGGAGAAGAAGTTCACCAGTAATGCCCGTGCTTGCAGCAGCCTTGTCAAAAAGATTGCGGAACTGCTTCTCGAGAACACCATAGGTATATTTTGCCTTTTGCTTCTCAGCGAGCATGATAGCATACTCGGACTGCTTGCGGCGGCGGTTGTTGCCCTGCTGACCCGGACCATAGTTGCGTTTGGAGAGCTGCTTCTGGGTGTTGCCAAAGATGTCTTCACCGAATCTGCGGGAAATGCGGGCTTTGGGACCTGTGTATCTTGCCATATTTGTATTTCTTGAATTTTGTGTTCAACTATATCTGTTACTTATACGCGACGACGCTTGGGAGGACGGCAGCCGTTGTGCGGCAGCGGCGTAACGTCGATAATCTCCGTGACCTCGATGCCCATACCGTGGACGGCACGGATGGCACTCTCACGACCATTACCGGGACCCTTGACGTATGCCTTCACCTTGCGCAGACCAAGGTCGAAAGCGACCTTTGCGCAGTCTTGGGCAGCCATCTGGGCAGCGTACGGCGTATTCTTCTTGCTACCACGGAAACCCATCTTACCTGCGCTGGACCAGCTGATAGCCTGACCTTCGGAGTTGGTGAGGGTAACGATGATATTGTTGAACGAACTATGTACGTGGAGCTGACCCTGTGCGTCAACCTTCACGACTCTCTTTTTAGCAGCGACAGTTTTCTTTGCCATAGTTACTTATTATTTAGTAGCCTTTTTCTTGTTAGCGACAGTCTTCTTACGACCCTTACGCGTGCGAGCGTTGTTCTTGGTGCTCTGACCACGGAGGGGGAGACCAATACGATGACGCACACCGCGATAGCAACCGATGTCCATCAGTCGCTTGATGTTCAACTGAACTTCGGAGCGGAGGTCACCCTCGACCTTGTATTCAGCACCAATGATCTCACGGATCTTGGCTGCCTGGTCGTCGTTCCAGTCCTTTACTTTCAAGTCTCTGTCAATGCCGGCCTTGTCAAGGATCTTGGCCGCGCTGCTGCGACCTATACCGAAGATATAGGTCAGGGCGATTTCGCCTCGCTTGTTTTGAGGTAAATCAACACCTACAATTCTTATTGCCATATACTTTTATTATTGTTTACGTGGAGAAGTTAACCCTGACGAAGTTTGAACTTGGGGTTCTTCTTGTTAATTACATAGAGGCGACCTTTGCGACGTACAATCTTGCAGTCGGGCGTGCGCTTCTTCAGAGATGCTCTTGTTTTCATATCTGGTTGCTTTATTATTTGTATCGGAAAACGATTCGGCCTTTCGACAAGTCGTATGGACTCATCTCGACCTTCACCTTATCGCCGGGAAGAATCTTGATGTAGTGCATGCGCATCTTCCCAGAGATGTGCGCGGTAATCTTCAGCTCATTCTGCAACTCCACTCTGAACATTGCGTTGCTGAGGGCTTCCAGAATGGTGCCATCCATTTCTATTGCAGTTTGCTTTGCCATAATCAGTATAGTTTGCCTTCTACTTGTTCGATTGCTGAAAACGAGGACAGAATGTCGGCTTTGCCGTGGTGTATGGCTATCGTGTGCTCGAAGTGCGCAGCAGGCAGACGGTCGCGGGTCACGACACTCCATCGGTCTTCCAGCAGTGCGATTTCAGCAGAGCCCATCGTTATCATAGGCTCGATGGCTATACACAAGCCGTTCTTAATCTGCTTACCGTTGCCACGCTTGCCGTAATTAGGCACCATCGGCTCTTCATGCATCTCATGACCGATGCCGTGGCCGACAAACTCTCTAACTACGCCGTAACCGGCACGCTCGCAGTGCGTTTGGACTGCCGAGCCGATGTCGCCGATGCGAGCACCTACGGTAGCGGCCTTGATGCCCTCATAGAGGCTTTCTTTGGTCGTACGAAGCAATTGCTTGACATCGTCACTGACTTCACCCACACAAAACGTGTAGCAAGAGTCACCACAAAAGCCATCTAAAAGCGTACCGCAATCCACACTCACAATGTCGCCATCTTGAAGCGGCGTGTCGCTCGGGACACCATGCACAACGACGTCATTGACAGAGGTGCAAATACTTGCAGGGAAAGGACCACCCATAGGATTGGGGAAACCTTTGAAAGTAGGTATCGCACCGTGGTCGCGGATAAATTGCTCAGCCAGGGTGTCCAACTCGCGGGTTGTGACACCCGGCTTCACAATTTTTGCTATTTCAGTGAGCGTCGCGCTGACAAGGAGATTTGCTGCACGCAACAACTCAATTTCGTCTTCAGTTTTCAGATAAATCTGACTCATATTTAGTAGGCTGCAACATTGGAGCGGTTGCGTACATGCCCAGCGTTGAGCAGACCATCGTAGTGGCGGACAAGCAGATGACTTTCTATCTGCTGCAAGGTGTCAAGGACTACACCCACAAGGATGAGCAATGACGTACCACCAAAGAACTGTGCAAAGCCCTGATTGATGCCAAAGATGCTGGCAAAAGCAGGAAGAATGGCGATGAGGGCAATGAAGAGAGAACCCGGGAAAGTGATGTGCGACATCACGCTATCCAGATAGTCTGCCGTCGGCTTACCGGGCTTAACACCGGGGATGAAGCCGTTATTGCGCTTCATATCCTCTGCCATCTGCACAGGATTGAGGGTCATAGCAGTATAGAAATAGGTAAATGCTATAATCAAGATGACAAACACAAGGTTGTAAACAAAACTCGTGTGGTCAGTAAACTTTGCAATAATAGCACTGGGGTTGTCACCAATCTGAGCAAGCGTCAAAGGTATGAACATGATGGCTTGCGCAAAGATGATAGGCATCACATTGGCAGCAAACAATTTAAGCGGGATGTACTGGCGTGCACCACCAACTTGACGGTTGTTGCCTTCTATGCGACGAGCATACTGCACGGGCACCTTGCGGACAGCCTTGACCAAGATGATGGCCAATGCCATAACAGCAAGCAGAGCGATAATCTCAAAGAGGAACTTGATAAGTCCACCACCCTCAGCACCGCTGAGCGCAGTAGTAAGTTCTTCGATGATAGCACCCGGCATACGCGCGATGATACCAATCATAATGATGACCGACACACCGTTACCAATGCCCTTGTCGGTGATACGCTCACCCAGCCAGAGTATAAACATACTGCCTGCGGCGAGAATAATCGTAGACGAGGCCATAAACCAAAATCCGTCACCGACCATGAAAGCACCAGTACCCTGTGTTTGAGCACGAAGATTTATCAGGTAAGTAGGAGCCTGGAATAAAAGGATGGCAATGGTCAGCCAACGGGTATATTGGTTGATCTTGCGTCTGCCGCTCTCACCTTCGCGCTGCATCTTCTGGAAATAGGGCACTACGACAGCCAAGAGCTGGATGACGATGGAGGCAGAGATGTAGGGCATGATACCCAGCGCGAATACGGATGCATTGGAGAACGCACCACCCGAGAACATATTGAGGAGAGACATAAGTCCTTCGCTCGTCTGCTGTTGGAGTTGTTGCAGTTTACCAGGGTCAATGCCGGGCAGAACGACAAACGAACCAAAGCGATAGATGGCGATGAACAATATGGTGATAAGGATACGCGAACGCAAATCCTCAATTCTCCAAATGTTCTTGATTGTCTCGATTATCTTTTTCATCGACTCTCAAAGTTTTAGAGTTTTGTAGCGGTACCGCCAGCAGCAACGATGGCTGCTTCTGCGGACTTGGAAAATGCGTGAGCCTCTACGGCAAGTTTAACTTTAAGTTCACCATTGCCGAGTATCTTCACCAAGGTCTTGGAGGAGATGAAACCAGCAGCAACGAGTTCTTGGATACCAATCTTCTCAAGGTTTTTAGCCTCAGCAAGCGTCTGAAGCGTTGAAAGGTTGATAGCCTTGTACTCTACGCGATTGATGTTCTTGAAGCCGAACTTCGGCAGACGACGCTGGAGAGGCATCTGACCACCTTCGAAACCAATCTTCTTGTGATAGCCCGAACGTTGCTTGGCACCTTTGTGACCACGCGTAGAAGTACCACCCATACCCGAACCCGGGCCACGGCCGATACGCTTTCTACTCTGGGTAGCACCTGCAGCAGGCTTAAGTGTATGAAGTTTCATATTAAAATGTCTTGCTTAAAAATGTGAATTAGTCGATTACAGTTACCAGATGCTGAACCTTGCGAATCATGCCGCGGTTGCAAGCATTATCTTCAAGTTCTACAATGTGGTAGAGCTTCTTTAAGCCCATAGCGTCAAGCGTACGCTTTTGGTCTTTGGGAGCACCGATACGGCTCCGAGTCTGCTGAATCTTGATAGTTGCCATATCTTAACCTCTGAAAACTTTTTCGATGGATACTCCACGGTGCTCCGCTACGGTGCGGGCATCGCGCATTTCACTGAGTGCAAGTACGGTAGCCTTGACGAGATTGTGGGGGTTGGAACTACCCTTGGACTTGGCAAGGACATCCTTGATGCCGAGGCTCTCAAATACAGGACGCATAGCACCACCTGCTACCACACCAGTACCTTCTGATGCAGGACGGATGAGCACTTCTGCACCACCATAACGAGCGGTCTGCTCATGGGGAACAGTACCCTTGACAATGGGCACCTTGATGAGATTTTTCTTGGCATTCTCTACGCTCTTGGCAATAGCAGCGGTGACTTCACCAGCCTTACCAAGACCAATACCGATGACACCCTTACCATCACCAACTACTACGATAGCAGCGAAAGTGAAGGTGCGACCGCCCTTGGTGACTTTGACTACGCGATTGATAGCAACGAGTCTATCCTTTAATTCTTCGCTATTTACGTTTACTCTGTTTGCCATAATCGTTAGAATTTAAGTCCACCTTTACGTGCACCGTCAGCACACTCCTTCACACGACCGTGATAGAGATAGCCGTTGCGGTCAAATACTACTGTCGTGATGCCAGCTGCGATTGCCTTCTGAGCAACAGCCTCACCCACCTTGGCTGCCATTTCGGTCTTGGGGCATGCTTCCATGCCAAGAGAAGAGGCTGCGACGAGGGTCTTGCGTGCATCATCATCGATAATCTGAACGTAGATCTGCTTGTTGCTGCGGAAAACGCTCATGCGAGGACGCTCTGCGGTTCCGGAGATCTTATTGCGAACGCGATACTTAATCTTAACGCGTCTCTGTTCTTTTTTCGTTGTCATAATCTTAGAGTTTCTTTGCTTTTAGCATGCATTACTTAGCACCTGCCGACTTACCACTCTTACGACGGATTTGCTCGCCGATGTAGAGGATACCCTTACCCTTGTAAGGCTCGGGCTTGCGGAAGGAACGGATTTTGGAGCAAATCATACCAAGAAGCTGCTTGTCGCAACTTTCGAGGCAGATATAAGGATTCTTGTTGCGCTCCATCTTGGTCTCCACTTTGATTTCCTTAGGCAACTGGAAATAGATGGGGTGAGTGAAGCCGAGAGAGAAGATAACAAGATTACCTTGATTTTCTACGCGGAAACCTACACCGACAAGTTCCATTTCCTTTTTGTAGCCTTCGCTGACGCCAACGACCATGTTGTTGACAAGAGCACGATAGAGGCCATGGAAAGCTTGCTTCTGCTTCTGATCAACATCGGAGTTCTCATCGATAGAGAAGTTGATGTGACCATCTTCGATTTTGACAATGATAGAAGGATCAACAACTTGGTTGAGTTCACCCTTCGGACCTTTGACGGTCACCACATTATCCTTCATGGTGACAGTAACACCTGAGGGAATGTTAATCGGCAATTTACCAATTCTTGACATATTGTTCCTCCTAAATTAATATACATAGCAAAGGACTTCACCACCGATTTTGAGTTCGGAAGCCTCTTTGTTTGTCATTACACCTTGGGACGTGGAGACGATAGCGATACCAAGTCCGTTAATAACTCGTGGCATTTCGCGGTAGCCAGTGTACTTACGCATACCAGGACGCGAAATACGCTTTAAGCACTTGATAGCGCTCACCTTCGATTCGGGGTGATACTTCAGCGCGATCTTGATAGTGCCTTGGGGGCCATCTTCCTCAAACTTAAAGTTGAGGATATAGCCCTTGTCGAAGAGGATGCGAGTGATGTCCTTCTTCAAATTTGACGCGGGGATTTCAACGACACGATGCTTGGCATGGATGGCGTTGCGAAGACGGGTCAAATAGTCTGCTATAGGATCAGTCATTATAAATAAAGGTTTTAATTAATCGGGACTATCCCGACAATATTAAAGTGAATGGATGTTATCGTTTGCGTTTTAAGTTTTTAAGCGTCAGCATCTGCCACCGCTAAAAACTTAAAACGGATGCTTGTCGCTAACAACTTACCAACTTGCCTTGCGGACACCGGGAATAAGACCCTGAGACGCCATTTCGCGGAACTGGATACGCGAGAGGCCGAAGAGGCGAATATAGCCCTTGGGACGACCCGTGAGTTTGCAGCGATTGTGCAAGCGGATAGGGTTGGCGTTGCGAGGAATCTTCTGGAGTTTGCGTGCTGCTTCGTAGGCTTCTACGGGGTCATCGCTATGATTAACGATGTCCTTGAGTGCTGCACGCTTGGCTGCGTACTTGGCCACCATCTTGGCACGCTTCACTTCGCGAGCCTTCATTGATTCTTTTGCCATATTGATTAGTTGTTTTTAGCGTTCTTAAAGGGAAGTCCAAACTCTTTGAGCAATGCGTAGCCTTCCTCGTCGGTCTTGGCTGTAGTCACGAACGTGATGTTCATACCAAGGAGACGATCGATAGCGTCGATGTTGATTTCGGGGAAGATGATTTGCTCTGTGATACCGAGGGTGTAGTTACCACGGCCGTCGAGCTTGCTCTCAATACCCTTGAAGTCACGGATACGAGGCAGAGCCACGCGGACGAGCTTCTCGAGGAACTCATACATACGCTCACGGCGGAGGGTTACCATGACACCGATAGGCATCTTCTTACGGAGTTTGAAGTTTGCAACGTCTTTCTTGGAGACGGTGACAACGGCTTTCTGGCCAGTGATGGCGGTCAGTTCATTGACAGCAACTTCGATAATCTTCTTATCAGCAGTAGCCATACCCAAACCCTGATTGATAACAATCTTTTTGAGCACGGGGATTTGCATCTTGGAAGAGTAGTTGAACTGCTTCATCAGAGCGGGTGCGATGCGCTCTGCGTATTCTTGCTTGAGTTGTGCTGTATTCATTACTTGATCTCCTCTCCTGACTTTTTGGCAACGCGTACAGTCTTACCGTTCTCGTCCTTTTTGCGTCCGATGCGGGTCGGCTTACCAGTCTTGGGATCTACGACGTTGAGGTTAGAAATATGGATAGGTGCTTCCATCTTGACGAAGCCACCTTGAGGATTCTTGGCGTTAGGCTCCTGGCTCTTCTGGACCATATTGACACCTTCGACCACAGCGCGCTGCTTGTCGACAAGGACTTTCACGACCTTACCGGTCTTACCTTTGTCTTCGCCTGCGAGGACGTAAACGGTGTCGCCCTTTTTGATATGTAACTTACTCATTGATGTACTTACTTGTTAGGTTTAGAGTACTTCGGGTGCCAAAGAAACGACCTTCATGTTCACAGCGCGGAGTTCACGAGCCACGGGGCCGAAGATACGGCTACCGCGAAGTTCACCTGCGTTGTTGAGGAGTACGCATGCGTTGTCATCGAAGCGGATGTAGGAGCCATCGGGACGACGGATTTCCTTCTTGGTACGTACTATGAGGGCCTTGGAGACGGCACCTTTTTTGATATCACTGGAGGGGATGACGTTTTTGACGGAAACGACGATGATGTCACCCACCGATGCGTAGCGGCGCTTGGTACCACCAAGCACACGGATGCAGAGAGCCTCGCGTGCGCCGCTATTATCGGCTACAGTTAATCTGGATTCTGTCTGGATCATAATTACTTAGCTCTTTCTACGATTTCCACTACTCTCCAACGCTTGGTCTTGCTGAGGGGACGTGTTTCCATGATGAGCACGGTGTCACCTACGTTGCAGTCATTCTTTTCGTCGTGAGCGTGATACTTTTTGGTCTTGGAGACAAACTTGCCGTAAATGGGGTGCTTTTCCTTGAACTTGGCAGCAACGACGATGGTCTTATCCATCTTGTTGCTAATAACGACACCCTGTCTTGTCTTTCTTAAATTTCTTTCCATCTGGATTGGGATGACTTAGTGTTATTTATTAAGTTCGCTAAGCACAGTCTTCATGCGGGCAATCGTACGACGCGCTTCCTTGATCTGTGCAGGGTTTTCCAGAGGTGAGATAGCGTGGTTGAGACGCATCTGGTCGTATTGAGCCACCTCATTTTCGAGGCGCTCTGCCAATTCCTCAGCGGGAATTTGTCTTACTTCTGCAATTTTCATGGTTTAAGCGTTTTTATCGTAGTCGTGTCTAACAATGAACTTAGTGGTAACGGGCAGTTTCTGGGCTGCGAGTCGGAGTGCTTCCTTGGCCACTTCGAAGGGTACGCCTTCAATCTCGAAGATGACGCGTCCGGGCGTGATGGGGAAGACGTAACCTACGGGGTCACCCTTACCCTTACCCATGCGGACGTCGGCAGGCTTCTTGGTGATGGGTTTATCGGGGAAGATACGGATCCAGCTCTGTCCTTCGCGCTGCATATAACGCGTCATGGCGACACGCGCTGCTTCAATCTGACGACCTGTGATCCAGTGTGTATCAAGGCTCTTGATGCCGAAGGAGCCAAATGCGAGCTGATTGCCTCGCTGGGCATTGCCCTTGCAGCGACCTTTTTGCGGTCTGCGGTATTTTGTTCTTTTAGGCTGTAACATAATACTCTAAGCTGAATCTATTAACGATTAGAATTACGTTTGTTGCGGGGTCTGCGACCAGCACCACGGCCACCGTCCTTTTCAGGAGTGAAGTTGGGCGCGAGGTCACGCTTGCCATACACCTCACCGCGGCAAATCCATACCTTGATGCCGAGAACACCTACCTTGGTGTGTGCTTCGGTCTGGCAATAATCGATGTCTGCGCGGAAAGTGTGGAGCGGAGTACGACCTTCCTTAAACATTTCACTACGTGCGATTTCAGCACCATTAAGGCGTCCGCTAATCTGCACCTTGATGCCTTCAGCACCCATACGCATCGCATTGGCGATAGCCATTTTGATGGCGCGGCGGTAAGCAATCTTGCCTTCCACCTGACGGGCGATGCTACGACCTACGATGTTAGCATCCACATCGGGCTTCTTGACTTCAAAGATATTGATTTGAACGTCTTTTGCAGTGATTTTCTTGAGTTCTTCCTTGAGTTTATCTACGTCTTGTCCACCCTTACCAATGACGATGCCCGGGCGAGCGGTGCAAATGGTGATAGTGATAAGTTTGGGAGTACGCTCAATGACGATGCGTGATACGGAGGCTTTGGCGAGACGAGCGTTGAGGTACTTGCGAAGTTTGCTGTCCTCGAGGATGTTCTCGCCGAAGTTGGAACCACCGAACCAGCAGGAGTCCCAACCGCGGATAATACCCAGACGGTTAGCTATCGGATTTACTTTCTGTCCCATACTATTTAGTTTTCTTCATTGGTTTTGGTTCCCACATGGATTGTGATGTGGTTCGAACGTTTACGGATGCGGTAGCCACGTCCTTGTGGTGCGGGACGCATACGCTTGAGTGTAGCGCCACCGTCAACGTAGATGGTGGTAATATACAGTTCGCCATCTTCAGCCTTGCGGTCGTTTTTGGCTTACCAGCTAGCGATAGCAGAACGAAGAAGTTTGTAAACATCCTTGGCGGCTGCCTTTTTGGAGAACTGAAGTGTACCGAGGGCTCTATTGACCTCCATGCCGCGTACCATGTCTGCGACATAGCGCATCTTGCGGGGCGAGGAGGGGATATTTTGCGCTTTGGCAAAATACTGTGATTTCTTGGCCTCTTTACGAGCTTGGGCCGCTAATCTTTTTCTTGCTCCCATTATTGGTAGTTACTTTATTTACTTTGGGTTGATTGTTGTCCTATTTACTTTTTCTTGTTGCCGCCGCGTCCGCCAAACTTGCGTGTGGGTACGAACTCGCCGAGCTTATGACCTACCATGTTCTCGGTCACGTAAACAGGAATGAACTTATTACCGTTGTGCACTGCAATGGTGTGTCCTACGAAGTCCGGAGAAATCATAGAAGCGCGGCTCCATGTCTTAACGACATTCTTCTTGCCACTCTCGTTCATTGCGAGTATTTTCTTTTCGAGTGAAACGGCAATGAAAGGACCTTTCTTAAGTGAACGACTCATATTGCGATTCTTTTAGTGCTTGAGTTACTTTTTACGTCTTTCGATAATGTACTTGTTGGAGTGCTTCTTAGGAGCTCTGGTCTTGAGACCCTTAGCATACAGACCTGTACGTGAACGCGGGTGTCCACCGCTCTGGCGTCCTTCACCACCACCCATCGGGTGATCATGCGGGTTCATAACTACACCACGGTTGTGTGGACGACGGCCAAGCCAGCGGCTGCGACCTGCCTTACCCGAAGACTCGAGGGCGTGGTCGGAGTTGCCTACGCTGCCGACAGTGGCTCGGCAAGCACAAAGAATCTGACGAGTTTCACCAGAAGGAAGCTTGATGACGCATACTTACCTTCGCGAGAGATGAGCTGTGCGAAGTTGCCTGCACTGCGTACGAGGATAGCGCCCTGACCCGGACGAAGCTCGATGTTGTGGATTACGGTACCGACGGGGATGTTGGCCAAGGGGAGGCAGTTGCCGACTTCAGGAGCGGCGTCTGCGCCTGACATAAGGACATCGCCTACCGTCAAACCGTTGGGAGCGATAATGTAACGCTTTTCACCGTCTGCATAGAAGAGCAGAGCGATACGTGCCGAGCGGTTCGGATCGTATTCGATAGTCTTCACAGTAGCGGGAACACCGTCTTTCTCTCGCTTGAAGTCAATGAAGCGGAACTTACGCTTGTGCCCACCACCCAGATAACGCATGGTCATCTTACCAGTGTGGTTACGGCCACCAGTGCTGTGCTTACCACAGACGAGAGTCTTTTCCGGTACGGATGCAGTAATTACTCCTTTGAACGTACCGATAGCTTTGTGTCTTTGCCCCGGTGTTGTGGGCTTAAATTTACGTACTGCCATTTTGTTTGTTAGATGTTGCTATAGAAATCGATGGTGTCGCCTTCCTTCACGGTAACGACTGCCTTCTTGAACGCATTAGTGCGACCGCGCAGAAGTCCTGCACGCGTATAGCGGGACTTGTTCTTACCAGCGTAGCGCATCGTATTAACGCTAACGACGGTCACATTGTAGAGCGCCTCAACTTCGGCCTTAATCTGAAGCTTGTTGGCCTCAGGGCGCACGATGAAGCCATACTGATTTTGCTTCTCCGTGATAACGGTCATCTTCTCGGTGACCATGGGTTTAATGATGAATGCCATAACTTAAAATTGGGCGTCTTTACTTGTTTAACACTGCCTCTATTTCTGCAACAGCACTCTCGGTGAGCACGAGCACACCAGCCTTAACTACGCCGTAGGTGTTAATCTTGCTGGCGATAGCGAGTTCAGTGCCTTTGATGTTGCGAGAAGAGAGAAATACATTTTTGTCTGCACCAGCAAGCACAACGAGCGACTTCTTGTCGGCCACCTTGAGGTTGGTGAGCATTTCGAGATACTGCTTGGTCTTGGGAGCCTCAAAAGTGAAGTCTTCTACCACGATGAGAGCGTCTTCCTTCGCTTTGTAGGAGAGTGCGCTGCGACGTGCGAGAGCCTTCAACTTCTTGTTGAGCTTAAAGGAATAGTTGCGGGGACGCGGACCGAACACACGAGCACCACCCACGAGTACGGGGGAGTTGATGTCACCACGACGTGCACCGCCGCCACCCTTCTGGCGACCGAGCTTACGGGTAGAACCCGACATTTCGCTGCGTTCCTTTGCCTTTGCAGTGCCCTGACGCTGAGCGGCGAGATACTGCTTCACATCGAGATAGATGGCATGGTCGTTAGGCTCGATGCCAAAGACATTCTCATTGAGGACTACCTTCTTGCCGGTGTCTTCACCTTTGATATTCTTAACGATAACTTCCATGTTACTTTTCGACGATTACGATTGAACCATTACAACCGGGCACGCTACCCTTGATGAGAAGGAGGTTGTGCTCGGGAATTACCTTTAACACTTTGAGGTTCTGCGTGGTCACACGATTGCCACCCATCTGTCCACCCATGCGGAGACCCTTGAAGACCTTTGCAGGGTAGGAGCAAGCACCGATAGAACCCGGCTTGCGGAGACGGTCATCCTGACCGTGTGTAGCCTGACCCACACCACCGAAACCATGACGCTTCACAACGCCTTGGAAGCCCTTACCCTTGGAGGTACCGGCTACGCTGACAAACGGGGTGTCATTAAAGATTTCTACGGTGAGTGTGTCGCCGAGGTTGAGCTCCTGCTCGAAGCCCTTAAACTCAGCCAAGTGGCGCTTGGGGGTGGTGCCGGCCTTCTTGAAGTGGCCCATGAGAGGAGCAGAAGTATTCTTCTCCTTTGCCTCCTGGAAACCTACTTGTACGGCCTCATAACCATCACGCTCGATGGTCTTAATCTGAGTCACCACGCAAGGACCTACTTCGATTACAGTGCACGGCACGTTCTTGCCGTCGGCACTGAACACGGAAGTCATTCCGATTTTCTTACCTAATAATCCTGGCATTTCAGTTTTAGAAGATTTTTGTTTCGTAGCCCGCCGCAGTCACTACATTGGCGGGGCGAATGGTTATTGATATAGAGTGTAAAATGTTAGCGTATAACCTTGATAATCACGCCACAAAGAGCGTGGCCGAGCGGTAAAACTCGACTTTTGCGGTGCAAAGTTACGACATATTCTTCAACTGACCAAATGTTTTTGTAATTATTTTTCAGCCACTTACGTTTTTCTGCACCGTCGATGCCTCACGCCTCCTACCTATATTTATATACACGCGCACCCGTGTGCACGCATACGCGAGCGTGCGAGAGGAGAAGCAGAAACAGAAACGCTCTTTTAAGCCGCGCTATCTACCGTTTTCGTATCCGCGCAGACCGTTCGCACGGCTTGCCCACATCGTGCGAACGGTCTGCGCGGACAGTTTTTGCGGTCTGGGCAGAGGCGACAGCGACCTCGGGGCAGCAGACAATCTTACGCCCCTATCCTTTCGTATTTCTACGCCCCGAAAAGAGTGCAAAAAATCCGCTACTTTGCTTGCAAGTAGCGGATTTTTTGCATGTTAAGGCGTTTTTTCAGCCACACTATGGTCACAGACGCATAAAGTCGCAGGCTATCGCATTACTTTCTTGCCTCCCTCCACATAGATGCCATGCTGCCCGAGGCTGCTGACGCGGCGACCTGCGAGATCGTAGGCACGGGCAGGCTGCTGGGTCGTGACGGATGAGAGGTTTTGCAGGATGTCACCATCGTGGTGGCGGATGTGGCCCATATAGAGTATCGTGTGGCAGTGGTTGTCCTCAAGGGTGAAGTAGAACGGGTGGTCGAAGTTTACAGCGACGTATGAAGGCACATGCGTTATGTCCGACACGTCCATGGCCACCACGGTCACCGTTGCGCCCTCTGCACCCTGCTCATCTACGCCCAACTTCGTGATTTGCTTGACGAGCGACAGCCCGAGCGGCTGCGAGGAAAATCCCGAGAAATCGGCGTTGGCAGACAAGGCGTCACGGATACCCAAAGCGTAAAGGACATCGTTCAGCGACAGGTCACTCTCCACCTTGAAACGCGGCAGTTGCAGCGCCACTTCACAAGACTGCATCTGCTCCTGCGCACGCTGCCACGTCTCCTGCGTCAAAGGTGCAGGCTGTGCGGCATCGCGGGGCAAGAACAGCGTCATGCTATACTGGTCGTCATAGCCGAAATAACGCTTCACGGCATAGAACGCGTCGGACTCAAACAGCGGCATATAGCCCGACTGCTTCATCATCGGCACGCTGACCACAGTGCCGTCGGCATTGTAAAAGGGCAAATCTTCGGTGGCTTCCTCGCGGAAAGGCGCAGCCCACGCCCCTTTGTAGTAGAGCGCGTTGGCCAGCACCATCGCCATCGATGGATTGGGTTTCAGCCCGAGGTCGGTGATGCGTCCAGCAGTATGCTCACTTGCCCATGCGTTGATGGCATCGAAGGTGGCTTGCTGCCCGAAATCTACGCTGGCGGTGGAAGCATCGTAGTATATCGTGTTCATCACGCGCCGCGCACCGTCGAAAGGATAATCTTGGGAGAGCCACATGCCGTCAGCAAAGGCCACACACGGCACGCTGTTAGTATCGAAGCCACCATATTCCTCATAATCGGCCTTCTCTTCGTCCGTCGGCACAGCCACCTCCGCGAGGTGCTGCATGGTCTCCATATTGTAGATATTGATTTGCTCCTGCGTGCAGTCATTCACGCCGAGCGCGGCCTTCATCTCGTCAAGCGTATTGCCATCAGCCCCATTCTGCAACATGCCGAGCGCCAGTTGTGCCGAGAAGGGCGACACCACGATGTTGCCCGTCGCGCTTTGCGCGTCACATTTATCAAAGAAGCGGAAGGCGAAGTCGCGGTAGGCCGCAGCGATGGGCGCGCGGTCAAAGGTCTTGGCATCGTTGTAGCGGTAGTCGCCATAGAGCACGCCCATGTCGTGGGTCGTACACTCACGCAGATAACGCTCAGTACTGGACAATCCGCAGCCTACCATCAGCCCCTCAAACGGGTCGGTCACATTGCCGACACCTTCCACCCAAGCGGTCTGGAATACGGGCATTGGCTCTGGGCCATAAAAGTTGTCCATGACGCCATTCCGCCCCACAGGCATCCACTCGATGCTGAGCCGTCTGAAGGTCTCGCCACCCGGGGCGACGTAGTCGCTCACCGCCGTACATGCCGCTTGACAGACCAGGTCTTCAGCATCGGTAACGCCATAGGCCGCCCAAAAGTCTTTGGTGTGCAAGAGCCCCACCACGGGATAGACCTCGCGCACCTCACCGGGTTGCATGTTGAAGTCATAGACCAGCAAACGCTTCGTCGTGCCTTCGGGCACATAATACACCTTGCCGTCACTTTCGCTCAACACGGCTTTCGCGTCGCCCAAAGTGCACACCTTGCAGGCCTCGTCACCGACAATGGTGTCGCGCTCTACGCGATAGGTATCCCCGGCCTGCACCAACGGGCGCATAAACACTGTGCTATACATCTCCCACTTCTTACCGTCTTCAAGAAACGGACGCTGAGCGGGCGCAGCAGTAGAGAGCAAAGCCGCAACAGCAAGCAGCATTACTCTGTGAAGTTTGTAATACTTTACATTCATAACAATTGTGATTTAATCATGAATAAAACTAAAAAACACACTATAACCATAATCATGACGATTATTACCATCATGAGGGACACCTGGATCCGCCTCTTGCAACTCTCCTACACAAAAGACTCCTTTATAGTAATAACCATTACTCCATCCATCTCCTCCCCAATTAATATGCCAATATTCTGCCACAGGAGACTCACCCCCACTAACTGGTTCAAGATACTCTCCAACAACACGACCATTACTAATGATATTATATACATTGCAATTATAAAAACGATGTATCA
The DNA here is from genome assembly GCA_018066225.1 of Candidatus Equimonas enterica. Lineage (GTDB taxonomy): Bacteria > Bacteroidota > Bacteroidia > Bacteroidales > Bacteroidaceae > Alloprevotella > Alloprevotella enterica. Next base: position 7,679 of record JAGHRU010000182.1, on the reverse strand, counting down.
AATCTTTATAGCCATCCAATATAAAAGCATGTCCCATTGCTGCATTTTCTTCACGTCCACTGACATAACATATATTCCCGGCATCCAACATTGCCTTATAATTATCACCTGAATCATATCTCATTTGAGGAGTATGAGTAAGACCATGAATATTTGTTAAATTATCCAAAGCCATGCTAGAGACCGTTGAAGTTCCAATACCATTAGTATAATAAGTACTTCTATTCTCATACCCCAGTTGTCTCATAATACATGCGATAATACTATCACCTTGATGATTGTAATCGTAGCAATAATTCGTCCCAATATGCTGATTTACCAGATTCCAATCTATTTGTCTTGTACCTGCATGCGCTTTATCAAAATTAAAGGTCATAGTTGCAGGAGCATGAAAATGTGCCATAATCATTCCTATTGCCGTATTCACACAACCACTAATTCCGTTGGGACACAAATTTCCATAAGGGTTATCTTGTCCCCATCGCAAGTTAATCTGTGCTGGTAGTTGTCTTACAATAGTATCATTGATTGGTTTCATCCTCCCAGTTAAAACCGTATCCCTATCCTCTATTGTTATACCACCAGGAGGAAATACAATTCCAGAAAGATAAGATTTTAGTCTATCCACATATAAATCAAAACCTTCAACAGAAGACTTAACTTCAGGATCGTAATTACCTTCTTCTGCAACCATAAGCACAGGTTCTGTACACGGGACAGCCGATATCACAGAAAATCCAGCATTGTTCTCATAGTTAAAAACATACATCAATGTGTCTATCGCACTAGAACGCGAGTTGCGATTCGTTATACACTTGACTGCTTTATGTCTATCAAGCACACGCAAACAGCCACTTCGAGTTTCTTTAGAATCCAGCATACTTATCGCATTCTCTGCAAAATCCGCGGCTTCATCTATGGAGCGAGTGCGACAGTTCATTTTTACACGCATGTCTTTGGCAACATACTCGTCATCAGTTGCACAACCTGTGAACACAACGAGCAACACAACTGCTAATAAAAAAATCTTATTCATAAATGATTTAAATGATTGATAAATACTATGCGCTATTGCTAACGCGTTTTGCCCACAAAGATACAGACAATGTTTATTTTGACCAAGGATTTTTATTCGCAATTGCACATTCGCAAATAATTCGCACGATTTTCCAAAATTCGCAAATAATTCGCAATTATAATAACCTGTATTTCAAGAGTTTACAATTCAAAGAAAATAATACCATAAAAAACAGGTTGAAGCAAAAATTTCACAACATTTATAGCTGCAATAATTTGGTCACCTCAAAAGAAATGCGTAACTTTGTAGTAAAACTATAGCAAGTATGAACAATAACGCCCTATTTCTTGGCCTGTTTCTCGGCATTTGCATACTCTTTTCCTGTTCAAAACCGCACGAGGACATCGATTTTACCACTATCAACACCCTACTTCGCACCAATCCCGACAGTGCAGAAAAGGTGTTAAAAACCGCCATTTCATCGGAGATTTCGCACATTGATGCCAGAGAAATAGACTACTGGTTATTGCGTGGCGGCATCGCCTACAAGAGATATGAGCGACAAGCCAGCGACTCCATCATGCAAATAGTCGCCCACGAAGCAGACGAGGCAGAAATAGACAAACAGATTATGGCACATTTCCTCTATGCCTGTGCACTAAAAGAAGCAGACAAAAGGCAAAAATATGTGGAAGAGCTGCAGCAAGTCGCATTACTGGGTGAACAGAACAAGAATGCCGACCAATATTATGTGTGCAGAGCGCATTTGGAGTTGGGAGATTTGTTTGAAGAACTGGACGATATAGACGCAAGCATAAAAGAGCAAGAATTAGCCAGCAAAGCCGCACACCAATGCCATGACACCATTATTGAGGCAGCTGCATATTGTGCAATGGCCTATACTTATGCGCGCAACGATGAGCCCATAAATGCGGAGCACTATGCTCTGAAATCCTACAACTGTTACAAACCCATTTCGAAGGAATATGCCGTTTCGCCTTTATTTTGCTTGATAAAACTAGCCATAGATAACAATGAATTGGAAAAGGCACATGCCATATTCCGACAAATCGATGACATTGGACATATCACAGGATTGACTTGCGAATCCGACATTATCCGGTACCAATGCTGGCATCTGTATCTATATTATAAAGGTATGTTACTGACCACTGAGGAGCAACACCAAGAAGCAGAACCTTATTTTAGAGAAGGATTAAGACTTGCACATCAAGACAAGAAAGCGAACTCCTATTTAGGCTTAATGCTTGTTTACCAAGGGTTAATGGTTCCAGATTCTATTGTTAAATATGCGCAGCTATATGCCCACGGCTTAAATGCCAATCATATTGCAAGTAATTCAAAGGTTTTCAATCGCATACAAGCGGAATACGCCATTGACCATTATAAAGACATAGCTCAACAAGCCCAATGGGAAAAAGAACGAAACTTGTATTTATTCGGAAGTGGACTGACTATTGTCACAATACTCCTGCCTGTATTATATCTTTATCGCAAAAAAAGCCGTCATCTGCAAACTATATCCTCAAAAGTAGAATGTTTCTACAATCAAATTATTAAGAAGTCCACAAGCAATAAGCAGAAACTATCCTTCCAGAAATTTCTTACCATTAACAAAAATCCAACAGATGCGGATTGGAAACTACTGCAAGCAGAAGTCTTTAAAAACATACCTGCTTTTCGCGATTTTATTTTGCAAAACAACATCACCATATCACAAAAAGAAAATCGTATTTGCCTGCTCTTTCTTCAAGAATTCAGGACGCAGGATATCGCAAAGTTGCTCTGCTGTGCACCAAGCACAATTTCAACAGAGAAAGTAAGAATTTACAAAAAAGTCACCGGTGAAACTGGTAACGCCAATGACTTTGAAAGATTATTGCTAAATCTAAAAGACACAACAAGTACAACACCAACAACAACCATTTATGAAGAAAACAATAATCTTCTTGATTGCTTTGCTGACGACGAAGATTAGTTATTGCCACGCCAACAGCAGCACAACATCGCGTCCCATTGCGATGAGTTTGCACATCAACAAAGACATACAAGATAAGCCCTACCTCCCGCACATGCCACCCGTGCAACCTATGGTAGATGCTACGGGACACACGCTGCTAATAGAGTTTGGCACCAGCGGTATGACCTACACAGTGACGCTGACCGACGACAACGACGCAATCATTTACCGTCAGGTCATCACCGCCACCATCGATCCCTATTTTGTGTCACTGCCATCGAGCATACAAGGCACCTACACCCTCAACATCACCACCTATGCAGCAACCTTTGAGGGAGAAATAGTGTTGTAAGCACACTTTCACTCCCCCAAAGAAACAGACTTTTGAGGCAAATTTAAGGCTGTCGGACGGTAATGCTCGGTAGCCTAAATTTTACCCTGTCACGCGACACGGCAGCAGGCATATCACACCATGCAATGCCCCCAAGGCAGCTATGCGGCGGCGCGGTTAGAACGTAACGCGGAACATGAAGCGGATGCCCCACTTGACGCGCTTTCGGAATTTGAATTATTGTATTATTTCCCATCTACCATTACGCTTTCCTCCTACACGTCGCAGGAGTCCTTTCTCTTGAAGCGTTACGGTGATGGTTTTAATCGTACGTTCTGATTTCCCAATCTCCGCTGCCATTTCTTTTTGTGTGACAGTAGGTTTGGCTTGCACTACACGAAGAACGGCCACCTCCTCCAAAGTGCAATTTTTGCACTTTGGAGAAAGGGTAAGTGCAGGTTTTGCACTTTGCGCACTGCTTTTCTGATTGGCGTCGTCCCAATCTATGTGCAACTCACGATTGCGAAAACTATATTGTTCGCCCAACATCATACTGCGGAAGAAACGCTCCAGATATACTGTCGTTTCGGTTATCCCTTTTTGTAAGTTGCTGTAGTTAGCACGAACCAAAGCATTGCGGAAATACTATGAGTTTTGTGCAAACATATCGTTTACGACAACAAATCCCAGCGTGCGAAGATATTTTATCATAAAGACCGCCATAGTGCGCGTATTGCCTTCGCAGAAAGGATGTATCTGCCACAGGTTGGCACAGAAACGCATCAGATGCCGTATGGCATCGTCGATAGGAATACCAGTATACGAAAACTCACGTTCTGCACACATATCATACGCCAACGTATCGCTGATAGTGGTATGGTCGGCATAATAAATGGTCTCGCCCCCGAGCACCCATTCGCTTTTTGTGATGTTGTAGTCGCGGATGCGTCCAGCAAGTTTGTAGATACCGTCAAACAAACGTCGATGAATAGAGGCAAGTTGTGCTGGCGAGAAGTTAAAGGTCTTCTCAGACAACAACTCTGCAATCCGGACAGACACCTTATCAGCCTCTTCCGTTCGGTCTTTTTCTACCTCGCGGCGGGTAGTTGCAGATTGATAATAGGAGTCAATCCGCACTTTCGCCTCACCTATGGTTATTTCTCCGTCGATGTGCTGCTTTGCCGTATCCACAAGGTAGTCAGAGGGAGCAAGTCCGTCCACTTGTTGCAAGCCAATAGCCACACGCCATGCTTCCCCACGTTCTCGTCTTGCTGGTTCGCTTTGGCGTATGTACTCGTCAAGCCCTTGCATCGTATATTTCTGTTCGTCCATATTGCTTCAAATCCCTTACTTTCTCTTCGGGAGTTACGACTAATTAGTATATGGCTTTATGCTACGCACCACCCGTCAGAACGTAACGCGGAATATGAAACGGATGCCCCACTTGTGTGTGTCGGGATGGTCGTTGTAGTTGAGTCGGCGTACATACTCTATGTGGAAGAGCTTGAAGATGTTGTGGATGCCGGCCACGAGTTCCACATAGGGGCGTTTGGGGTCCATGACGTGCGATGTCTGCTGAAACACCCTACCCTGCTCTGTATCGACGAAGCGGCCGGGGAAGAAGAAGAGGTCGTGGCTGTCAGCATTTTGCGCCAGCATGGGGTTGTTCTTGTCGGTGAGCGTACCCCAGAGCACATTGACGCCGAGAAACTCGCGCCACTTCAAGTGCTTGAGCAGGGGAATACGGTTGAAAATCTTGCCGTTGAGGTCCCACGACCACATGAGCGAGGCATAGCGGTCGTTGAGGAACTCCATGTTGTAAACGAGGTTGAAGGTATTGTCCTCCATGATATACGACAGGTTGGCCGCCGGCATACAGAGCAGCGGGAAAGGCACTTTGTTCCACTGTGCCCCAGCCTTGATTTGCGTGTCCATCTTACCCCACGAGCCCAGCCAGATGCGCTTGTAGATGGAGGCCTCGGTGATGTTGTAGGTATAGTCGGAGAGCACACCCTTGAAGCCTGCGGTGTGGGACAGCATGTAGATGGGCGCGTCGTTGTTGGAAGCGATGCGTCGCTGCTTGGTATTGACCCAAGTGACGCCGGGCTGATAGATGAGGCTCACGGCGATGTCGCCCGTGCGTATGCTGCGGAGGCGATAGTGGTCGAAGTCGGGGGCTGCGAAGTCGTTCACCTCCACGGGCTGCCAAGTAGCGAGCTGCCCTTCGCCATCGAGCGTGCGTGCGCCAGTAGATAGAGGCTGATAGAAGAGGCCGCCGCAGGGTTCACTCTTCTCGGTGTGGAGTTGCACCTTGAAGCGCAGGCCGTTGTTCCACTCCTTATCGTAGTAGAGCCTGTAACTCTCGTTGTACATCATGCCATCGACCTTGGCCCATTTGAGCGAGGTGAAGACATTGTCCTTATCGGTAGGGACGAACTTGTCGGAGGGCGACATGACATCGCGGGTGTAGTTGAAGGTGAGGTTGCTCACAGGGAACTCGCGCGGGAGATAGCCTTTCTTGTTGAACGAATAGGTGAGTTCGCCGCTACCCTTCCAGCGATGGTCTTTGAAGCCATAGGCGAGATAGCCTTTGGCGAAGAGGTGCTTGTTGAGGTTGGCGGTGGTCTGTGCCGAGAGGCGGAGACGGAGTCCATCGACGAAGTTCTGCGAAATCATCGTATTGACTGGGCCTATATCGACCTTGGAGGGACGCTTGGGATCGACGCTGGTCTCCACGAAGTTCTCAATGAAGGCTTTGGCTACCCACATCACGGGCTTAAAGCCTTTCATCTGCTGCAAGCGTGTCACGAGGTCGGACATGCGGTCTTCGCTCTGGGTAAGCGACTCGGGGCGGTTGGCCACCCAGAAGTCGTCGTCCTGCATCAGCGCGGCGGGATCGGTCATCTTGTTGCCCTTGAAGCGGAATTGCTTGTCGGCGATGGGGACGAAGGAGTGCTGGCTATACTCTGTCACGCGCTTGGCCATCATGTTGCCGAGCCCCTTGGTCACATGGAGCTGGACAATCATGTTGTCGCGCACGAGCACCTGCTCCCCCGAGGGCAACTCTTCGAAGTACTGGTCGATGTCCATGCGCTCCACGAAGTTTACATCCGATCGCTTGGGGATGCCCATCTTGGCACGCAGGAGGCGGTAGGTGCTGTCGGCCAGGACATAGAGTGTGCCGTTGAAGCCGAAGTCTTGCGGATTGGCGGGCGTGAAATTGACAGCGATGCAGCGGCGGCCGTCAATGTCGAGGGTGTCGCCGAGGAAATAGTGGTAGAAGGAGATGGCAGAGCGTGTGCTGACAGGACTGGGGAAGGGGTATTGCAGCAGGCGCACATCGTCGTCGTAGATATTGACCTCGGTGAAGCAGTCTTTGAGCATCGTGGTGAGGAGTTCGCCCGCGTTGAGGAGTTCGTTGATACCCGTCGTGCGCTGTCCCAGTATGATTTGCTTCTCCGTCTTGGTGTCTTTGCGCCAGATGTTGCGCGTCACGGTCTCATCCACGGAGATGGGCAGGATGAGTCGTCCCGTCTCGTTGCACACCTCGACGTGCTCTTTGAGGAAGGGCATGGACTTGTATTTGCCTTCGTCAAAGATTTTGTCGGTCACGTTGTTGAGCGCGAAGGTAAGCTTGTTGTACTGCTGCACGCTGGCGTAGTCGTGCTGATGGAGGTCGCTGTTTTTCTTGGCAGCGATGACCTTGCGCATGAGTTCCACTGCGGGATTGTCTTTGCGCGAATAGCGGTCTTTCTTACCTTTGGCCACGGCTTCGGAGAGGGTGTAGTCGGCAGGGTTGAGTCGCACCTCTATGGGTGTCGCCGTCTTGGGGCGCACCACTTCTGGCTCATAGCCTATGCACGACACATAGAGGCGGGCACCCGCACGCAAGGTGAGGGCGAAGTGTCCGTCTTCGTCGGTATGTACCGCGCTGTTTTCGTCGTAATACACGTTGGCGTATGGCACGGTCTCGCCCGTTTTGGCATCGCGCACAGTGCCCGTGAGGCGGCCTTGCGCCGTAGCGGTGAGCACGGCGCAGCATATCAGGAGGAGGCAGGAAAATATCTTTCTCGTCATAGTTTTATGCTAAACGACTGCAAAAGTACGCAATAAATCCTACCGCACCAAGCCGCAAGGCGTTAATGTTTGCAAATCGCGACCAAAATGGGGCTTTTAGCCGCTGGATAGCTGCTGCGCGCTGCTCTCTGCGCGGCGCAAAGCCTCACTCGTGCGGAGCCAGAGGTCAAAAAAGGCAGGGCGCGAGCAGCACTGTCTCCCGACAGCGGCTACCCGCGTTGCCTGCGGCAAATAACAAAGATATTTATAACGCGATGCGCTCATCGTCTGCC
>JAGHRU010000023.1 GCA_018066225.1 Candidatus Equimonas enterica | reverse complement strand
GGCATCGTTGGCGCGTCTCCGCTCTTCTATGCCGAGTTGCGCGACGACTGTGGCATCAACGCTTCGGGTATCTCTCTGGGGCACGACATCACGCTCACTATTGACGGACGTGATGCAGAGGCCATTAGCCTCAACGACTATTTCACCTACGACTTCGGATGCTACGACCGAGGACAGGTCATCTATCCGCTCACGAGCCTTTCGGCAGGTATGCACACGCTATGTCTGAAGGCTTGGGACGTGAACAACAATTCCTCTACTGCCCAGTTGCAATGCTTCGTCCAGCCAGACTTTGTCGCAGAGTGCAGCATCCATGCTACGCACAATCCCGCCCGCGTGTTTACCAACTTGGTGGTCGTTGCGCCGATGACGGCAGAGGGAGAGCGCAGTGTGGCGATAGACATCTACGATGCCAGCGGTCGTCTCGTGTGGCAACACGCCGCGTCAATGGCCGACGGTGTGCAGATGCTCACCACGCCGTGGTATCTTACTACGACTTCTGGCACGCCAGTGCGTAGCGGGCTCTATATCTGCCGTGCCAGCATCACGGGAAGTGACGGCAAGCACACGACGGCGGCGAAAAAAATAATCGTGCAAAGGCAATAAGCCCACCCACCTCTGCGTTTATAATGCGGTGCGCCGTCTGTGGCGGCGTTGCCCCAACTTCACCCAACCACCCAACGAACAACCGTTATGAAAAAGATATTCGCCTTTATGCTGCTCATAGTAGCACCTTGCGTCGCAATGGCCGACGATGACATTCGCGACGACTTCAACCCTGTGATGACTGCCGTAGTGTCGCAGTCCATCGCCTCTGATGCGCGTGGTGCTGCCATGGGTGACATCGGTGCGGCTACCGAACCTGATGTCAATTCGCAGGCATGGAACCCTGCCAAGTACCCTTTCACCATTTCGCGTGCTGGCTTCGCGGTGAACTACACCCCGTGGCTGCGCCAACTCACCGAGGGCATTGCCTTGCTCAACGCTGCGGGCTACTTCCGCATCGGTGACTATCAGGCGCTCTCGGCCTCGCTGCGCTACTTCACCCTCGGTGACGTCTTCGTCTCCGACGGATCGGACATCACGGTGAAGCCCTACGAACTTGGGGTGGATGTGGCCTACTCGCGTATGCTCTCGGAGAACTTCAGTGCGGCAGTCGCGTTACGCTACATCTATTCCGACCTCTCGGGACATTACTACGACGATGTGACGGCGGGTAGCGCCTTTGCTGCCGACATCGCGATGTACTACAATAAGTATGTGATGATGGGCTCACGTGAGTGTCAGTTCGCGCTGGGTCTTAATATCAGCAACATCGGCTCCAAGATCAATTACAGTGGCGACTACTCCTACTTCCTGCCCACTAATCTGCGTCTCGGTCTGTCCTATACCATTCCCATGAATGAGTTCAACCGCATCAGTTTCTCGGCAGAGGCCAACAAACTCCTGGTACCTTCCAAGCCCTTGCAACTCGCCGACGAGACCAACGAAGACTATGAAGAGCGTATCCGCACCGATTACTATGATATGTCTTCGATAAGCGGCATCTTCAAGTCTTTCGGTGACTCGGAGCGTGGCTTCAAAGGTGAGTTGGAAGAAGTGCAGTGGTCGGTGGGTGCAGAATATGTCTATAACGACAAGTTCTCCCTGCGTGGCGGTTATCATCACGAGAGCGACGCGCAAGGTGGCCGTAAGTATTTCACCGTTGGTGCGGGCTTCCGTATGAATGTGCTCAGCATCGACGCGGGCTATGTCATTGCTACCACGCCCTCCAATCCGCCCGACCAGACTTTGCGTGTATCCCTTGCCTTTGATATGGACGGCATACGCGATCTCTTCGGCGGACGCTAACCAACTGCTCTACGCGCTATGTTTAGAATAGGCTTTGGCTACGATGTCCACCGTCTTGTCACCGACCGTCCTTTATGGCTCGGTGGCATCGTCATCCCTCACACCCATGGGCTGCTGGGGCATAGCGATGCTGATGTGCTCATCCACGCGCTCTGCGATGCGCTGCTTGGTGCTGCCGCTATGCGCGACATAGGCTATCACTTCCCCGACACGGCGGCCGAGACCGACGGCATAGACTCCAAAATACTCCTCCGCCGCACGGTGGCGTTGATAGCAGAGCGCGGCTATCGCGTCGGCAATGTGGATTGTACGGTCTGCGCCGAGCGTCCCAAACTCAATCCCCACATAGACACGATGCGTGCCACCCTGGCACCGTTGCTTGGCGTTGAGGTCGATGCGGTGAGCATCAAGGCTACTACGACCGAGCAACTCGGCTTCACGGGGCGCAAAGAGGGCATCTCGGCCTACGCCGTTGCCCTCATAGAGCGCGCATAGTGTGCCTTTGATAGTCCTACTTTGTAGAGGAAGAAAATATAAGCTGGGCAGGTCGTGAAAACGATCTGCCCAGTTTGTTGCAACGGTCTGCCCAAGTCGTGTGAACGACAAGGGCAGATTGTTTCTCTTGTCTGCCCTTGTCGGAAAGCCCTTGAAAGGCAGTGCGTTACGTCGCCGTGGGCAAGGCGCGCCTTGTCGCTTTACGAAGCGCAAATCGTGCCTGCTGGCATGTTAATAAGGAAGTACTGCATTTGTAAACTCCGCATGGCAAATCCCCCCCCTAAAACAAAGGTTGAAAAAAGTTTGGTCGGGTGAGGATTTTTGGTTAATTTTGCGACCAAATAAGCAATAATACACGAAATAAATCACACTATAACCTATTCTTTATGAAAAAGATTTACGCTTCTCTCTTTGCTCTCTGCTGTGCAGTGGCAGCGAATGCGCAGGTGTCGGTCAAGCAGTATTTGCCTGCTCCGATGCAGAGCGCGGTACAAAGCAGTGCTCCTCATGTCATGGGCGCACCGCTCAATGACCTTGCCAAAGGTCTTGACATCTATGGCGCGACGATGGTGGATAAGAACCATGTGCGCAACTGGGTGCATTTCACGACGGGCAATCCAGGCCATCTGGAGTATCACGAGCCCTTCATCGCCAACGACGATTTTGAACTCTGGGCGATGCGCTGTGGTGCCTATGTAGAGGGCAACTACTACGCCTATCTTACGCGTATGTACTCCCTTGTGGAGTATAGCGGTGCTTACATCCGCCTCAACGTGGAAGATGGCACCTACACCGAGATTACCGATATGCGTGGTTCGCAATGGACCGACAACTGGCCCGTCATCTACGACATGGACTACGACCACGCCACCAAGACCCTCTACGGCTTGGCGCGTCAGCCGGACAACCCCGATCACGTCTCTTCTTCGCTCGTCGAGATAGACCCCGCTACGGGTGCTTACGAGCAGACCATCAGCGACATCGGCTTCTATGCTGCTGCTATGACGGTAGATTACGACGGCAATTTCTACTTCATCGAGATGACCGATGACGACCACGACGAGTATTGGGACGAGGCCACCACACTCACCAAGTGCACCATGACCAAGGACGGCAAACTCCAGCAGGTATGGCGTGAACGCATCAAGGTCAATGGCGAAGACTACCCCGTCAATTACACCAACGACCTCACCGTGGATTACACCACAGGCGACCTTTACGCTGCCCTTGGCAACGATCAGAGTGCCGTGCAGTACCTCATGAAGATCAACCCCGATACGCGCGAGGTAACCCGCTTGGGCGGTGTTGGTACTTTTGAGAGCGTCTGCGGTCTCTACATGCCTTTCCGCACCGCCGAAGCACGCACCGCACCGGCTATGGTGACGAACATCAGCGACACGAAGGCCAACGCAGGACAGAGCGTTACCCTCTCGTGGACCAACCCCACGACGCAGTGGAACCGCGAGGCACTCACCGCGATGACCAACGTGGTCATAGAGCGTGACGGCGTGCAAATCGCCACGGTGGATGCTGCTGGTCGCGTAGGCGAGCAGATGCAATATACCGACAACGGTGCTTCCGAAGGCATACATACCTATAATATATATGCCACCAATGCTGATGGCAAGGGCGTGCCGACCGCGTACAAAGCCTACGCTGGGGCCGATATGCCGGGCGAAGTGGTCCATCTCGCTGTGGAGAAAGTCAGCGATGCCCAGGTCAATCTCACATGGGAAAAGCCCGCAGCAGGTATGCACGATGGCTACTACGATGAGGCTACCTTGACTTATACCATCACGCGCTACCCCGACCAGAAGGTCGTGGCAGAGGGCTTGACCACCACTAATTTCCAAGACAAAGACTTGGCAGACTATGACGCTTACTCCTATGCGGTGAAGTCGGTCAATGCCAAAGGCGAGGGTAGCACAGTTACTTCTCAAGCCGTACATGCTGGTCACGGTGTTGTGCCTCCCTATCGCACCAACTTCGACAGCCAAACCGATGCAGACCGCTGGACCGTCGTCGATGATGACAACGGCACCACCTGGCAGTGGGATGGTGCCAATGGCATAGAGCAGATGCAGCGTTTCTCTTTGGAGCACAAGAGCCTTGGCAACGACTATCTCCTTTCGCCCAAGATGCACGTCGCAGCAGGCAAGACCTATCGCGCTATGGCCAACATCGTAGGTGACTACGAAGGCACTTACCGCATCGAGTTTACCCAAGGTGCAGCGGCCAATGCGGCTTCGCAGGAAGCGTTCTTCCTCAACGAGTTTATCGTGCCTGAGAAGAAGTCCAATTACGCCTCCTATATGGAAGGCACTTTCGTGGCGCAAGCCGATGGCGACATCTTCGTAGGTCTGCACGACATCTCGCCTGCTGGCAACTGCAACACCCTCGTCTATGACTTTGCCTTTGAGGAAGTGGCCGATTATGACCTCGGTATAGAGAGCGCAGACTTCAAGGCTGACGCCGTGGTCGATGCCACCAACATTATGACTGTCACGGTGAAGAACCGTGGTATCAAGGATGTCGCTGCCAACAGTTACAAGGTGGTCGTCTATGCCGATGGCGAGATTATCGGCACCAAGTCCGATTGCCCAGCACTGGCCGTTGATGCCGCTGCCGACATTAAGGTCACCTATTCGCCCGTCACAGCGGGCAAGAGCGTCATCTACGCCAAGGTGGTGCTCGAGGGTGATGGCAATGCGTCCAACGACGAGAGCGTCCACCGTACCGTCAATGTCAATACTGCGACGACGGATATCTTCAATGTGGAGGTGACGAAGTCGGGTGCCCGCGACGAGATTGTGCAGTATGAGAGCCGCACACCCTTCGACTTCACTTACCTCTTCTCGATGCAGCAGAGCATCTACCATTACGATGAGATTGGCGTGCCCGGCCTCATCACACGTCTTGGCTACAAGTATTACACCAACGATGTCACCTATCAGGATGGTGAAGCCTTCGATGTCGTCGTCTTTGCAGGCGTGACCCGCAAGGACTACTTCACAGCTGCCAATGACTGGATATACGAGGATGACCTCGTGATGGAGTATGCTGGTAAAGTGTATCTGGAGGCTGGCGAATATGAAAGTGAGCACCTGCTGACTTTTGACTTCGCAGAGCCTATCGCACTTCGCCCGGGCGACAACCTCGTCATTGAGGTGCGCAAGAAGGGCCTGGCTACTGTGGATTGGCCCGTTATGTTCTGGAACTTCAACACGAATACCAATATCATGCGTTCACTGCGTTATAGTGGTAGTACTGAACTCGACCCCGATGGCAACCTCAGCGACTGCTTGATGACAGCCGTGCCGCAAATCATGCTGGCCATCCGCGACAGCGAAGGTGTCAATACCGTCACTGTCGATGGGGGGGCTGCCGTCAGTGTCTCCGATGGTATGCTCCGCGTAGGCGACGATGTCCGCAGTGTCTGCATCTATGATGGCGGTGGACGTCTTGTGGCTCAGCCTACGGTTGGCGGCAATATGCGCCTCAACATTCCCGCAGGTGTATATCTCGTGCGTGCTATCACGGCAGACGGCAATGTCCGTGTGCAGAAAGTGTGCATCAAATAACCCCAAATCAATCATCTCCGTATGAGTTTTTGAGTCCGCAAGAAGGGCAGATGACTTCTGCTCCTTGCAGACTCAAAGACTTTGCTTTTAAGTCATACCTATTTATATATTATGCGTAAGATTTTACTTGCAGCCCTTTGCGTTATCACCACAATAGGTCTTTATGCACAGCAGCCCGATGACCCGACGCAGTGGGCCACCGAGACCGCTGATACCAATCCTCCTATTCGTCTCGGCTATTGCAATACGCCGTTCAACACCTACTACACCAAGTACTTCTACGAACAGACCGACCAGTCGCACAACTACGGAGCGTGCATCTTCCTCTCCCCCGAAGTGCTCAACAAGTATGTGGGTGATGAGATTACCGAAGTGCATTTCGCTGTTTACGATGCCGCCTCACCGATGTTCATCCAGTGCTTTGTCACGGACGAACTCATTACGGATGGTAGTGTGCTTCACACGCTTACCGAGAGCGATGTCTTGAAGCACGGCAAATTTCAGACGGGTTGGAATGCTGCGAAACTGAAGAAGCGCATCAAAATACAACAGAACAAAGGCCTCTATGTAGGCTGGTTGGCTGCTGTCGATGAGGAACATGCGATGATGGGCGACATCACGCTCGACAACACCAAAGGCCAGTTTGTAGAAGACGGCAACTGGTTTATGGACGGTCAAGGCCGCTGGACGTCGCTCAAGAGCAACATTGGCCTCAACTTGATGATACGCGCTTATGCCGAGGGGGATGCCTATCCCAGCAACGATGTTAGCGTTCGCAATCTGGACGGTGCCGATGTGATTTGGCAGAATAAGCCCACAGATTATTCCTTCCTTGTGACCAACTATGGCCTCGACCGCGTGACCTCGCTCGATGTAGAGGTGATGGCCGACGACGAAGTCTTCGACACCAAGACCATCAGCGGCCTTACCATTGACCACAACACCTCCTATCAGGTGCAAATCAGAGACGTAGCCTTCCCCATTGAAGGCAATCATACGTTGAAGGCACGGGTGCTCAAAGTCAATGAGGCTGACGACACCGATGCCTCCGACAACGGTATGGATAAAGTCGTCTTCGCCGTAAGAGAGGGTGCAGAGCCCGTGGAGCGCAAGATGTTGCTGGAAGAAATGACGTCCGAGGCCGACCCGCAGGCACCTTTGGCCGACTATGAGTATGCCAAGGCCGTGGGAGAGCGTGACGATGTCATCTGGGTGAAGCACCACATCGACTACGGACTTATCCGCAAGGACGGCGTGACGCCTTACGACCAGTTCAGCAGCGAAGAAGACCAATCTTATATCCGCTTCTACATGAACTACCCCGACGATGGTTGCGACTTTACCCCCGCAGTTGGTCTGGATCGCAACCTCTTCTCTGGTATGCGTGAGGGGGCTGGCATCTTGTACTTCATCAACAATCGCGACGAACTCGCTGGCCTCTTGGACATCGCCAAAGCCATGCCGAGTTACATCACCGTTACGCCGATGCTGACCTACGACGAGGCTACACGCAAACTTGGTATCGCCGTCGAGGCTAATGCCGAAATCAAGGAGATGATGTTCCAAAATCGTCTTCGTATGACGGTATATGTCGTAGAGGACGGCCTACGCTCCGACATACAGCGTACCGATGTCAATAGCGAGGATTACCTTAATCCCGATGGCTCTTACACGCAGAATGGCGTCATTCGCCAGTTTGTCAATGGTGCTTTCGGCGAAGATGTGGAAATCGTGAACTACAACATCCATCGCGACTACGAGGTGACGCTCGATGAGAGTTGGAATCCTGCCAACATCCGTGTCGTGGCCTTCGTGCACAACTACGACCGCAACGCGCAAGACGGCAACAATGTCGTGTACAACGCGGGTCAAGCCAAGTTGGCACCGCTGACGGGTGTGCACACTGTGTCTGCCGATGCCGTAGAGCCTTATGCCTATTATGCCGGTGAAGGTATGCAGGTGCGTGGTGGCACAATAGCCGCTGTCTATGACATGGCTGGCCATCGTATGCCGACGCAACACCTCACCCCGGGCGTCTATGTCGTTAAGACGCAAGATACGAATGGCCTGATATAAACGGCAAAGGTTGTCGTGAAATAACAAAGTGATTCGCCAATAAGCATTAACTATTTT
>JAGHRU010000171.1 GCA_018066225.1 Candidatus Equimonas enterica | reverse complement strand
TTGGTGTTCATAATCTTATATTATTGTTATTATATATCGGTGAAATTACATGATGACCTTGGCGCCGTTCTTGACATACACGCCACGGCGGCTACCAGCATTGACGCGGCGACCCGTGAGGTCGTAGGTGACATTGCTGTGCGTGGTAGCCTCGATGGTGCCAATGCCCTCACTGGGCGGAACAACCTTGATGTCGCTCTGGCTAACCGTAAATACCACAGGCGTCATGCCGGGAGCGGCAACCGTGACCTCGCAGGTGATGACATCGGGCACAGCCGTACCCAGTCCGCCTTTGCTGATATACTCGGCCTGTGAAGCGTTGAAGGTGACCTTCTGGTCGAGGAAACGGCCGCTAATCTCTGCGGTGAGCCAAGCAGGGAGCAGGCCATCATCGGTGTTGGCGGTGATGGTGAAGTCAGTGGGGAGATAGTGGCTCTCGGCGAAGGTGAAGCTCTTGGTGGTGTGGTCGGCATCGGCAGCAAAACTGTGGTCATCGTTACCGTCGGTAAAGATGACATAGTCGGCGTCAAGCATCAGATAGAACGTGCTGTTGCGGTAACTGCCGTCGGGATTGGAGATTTCCCATGTGCCATTCCAACTGCGCATCAAGGACTCTTCGACGCCACACTCAACGGCGATTTCGGAGCGGAGATAGTCTTCCGGGTCATTGGCGGCGGTGATGTAGGGCGCAAAGTAAGTGGTGCGCTCTTTGTCGTCGAAGCCAGTCACTTGAAGGCGAAGGTGACAGTCGGAGAGGAAAGGCTTGTCGAAGGGAATATAGACAAAGACATCATTGACCTGCGTCGCGCTCATGCCGGGGATGTCGGCGGCCTGAATGGTCTTGATCGTATAAGGCTCGGTGCCGTTGTCATCGAGATAGTGGTGCTCTTCGCTGTTGGGCCACGCCTCCACGAAAAGGATGGCATCGGGCTGCATCTGGGCACGGGCGTAGAGCGATGCGCCACGCACGATGAGCGGTGCGCCGAGGTACTCAAACAGGTTGTAGAAGCCAGCGAAAGTGCCATAGACACCTTCGTTGAGGTTTTGGCCATTGTAGAGCAATTCGCGATAGATGTACTGCGTCCACCAATCCACAGAGCCTGCGCTGTAACCGAAGATAGGTGCGCTGGGCTCTACGTCCGTGATGTAGGTCTTGTCGGAAGTGGTAATCAGCTCGAAGGGCGTATTGACGTATTCGCCTGCCACGGGGATGATGGCCCCCATATCGGGCGAAATATGGCCGATGGTCATGCGCTTGCCATTCTCTTCGCTGGGGCCGACCATTATCTTATCGACTGGACCGTGCGCCACGGAGGTCTCGTAGCCATCGCAAGTGGCCGTCAGCGTCGGCGCATCGTACTTGACGGGCACACCGCCCACATACCAAGGCTTGAAGAGGACGGAGAGGTTGGGCGTAGTGGCCGTCTTGGTAGCGTTGCCATTGCCGGGCTCTTGATACTTCCACTGGTAGTCAGCATAGAGGTTGGCCGTCGTATTGCGGAACATCATCTCTTGGCCTGCGGGGAGATACATGGTGCGCTCAGCAGGCGTATTGCCGTCTTGATCCTTCACCCAGTAGAGCACAGAAGCGGGCGCGGTGTAGGCTGCGCCAGTGGTCTCGGGCGTAGCGACGCGCACATCGTCGAGCATGTACTCGCCATTGGTCTGACCGCTCACGCGGAAAGCGACGCGGATATTCTTGCCCGCAAAGGCCGAGAGGTCTGCGCGGTAGGTGGCATAGTGCAAATGGCCGGGCATGGCTTTGACCTCAGCAATGGTCTTGCCCATCAACTCGGCAGCAAAGTCCTTGACCACCGTCCAAGCGGTAGTGCCTTCTTCCTGCACGAGGACTTCAAAGTTGGCTATTTGACGCTGCTTGCCGTCCAGCCAATCAAATCCGCTGCCCTCCACACCGAAGAACTTGGTGTAGGACATACGCGCGTGGAACAGGACTTCCATGTGATCTTCCAGCGCGACCATTTCGCTGATAAGGGTGGCCTCTGTGCCATCATTGTCCCCTTCGAAGCACATAGCGTGCGTACCCGAAGAGGCGACGGGGTTGAATGCGTCACCTTTGACGACAGTCCATGTCCGCGTCGTGGTAGAAATCTGGCTCCATCCTTCGGGCATCTTGCCGCTTTCGAAGCCTTCCTCGAAGAGCGAGGTGTAGGTGGGATAGACTGCGCGAGCCTTGGCAGGATGCTGATCGGGGCGCTGATAGGACGAGCGCTCGTGCACGCGCTTAATGGGTGCGTGCTGTGCCATAGTAGCCGTTGCAGGAGCAAAGAGCAGGGCACCAAGGAGTAGTTGTTTGATCATAATGCGTTATTCGGTTAGATGCTGTATTATAGATTTTGCGCGCAAAGGTACAAAAAAAATTACACACGCGCACACATAGCGCGCATAAAAGCACAAAAAAAGTGACGAAAACGGAAATTATGCCGACCAAACTTCGGGCGCGTTGCCGCTTTATGGGCTTTTCGCTCACCTCATCGGCAAGGCACTGCAAGCGACATTGCCCATTGCGCCCGCAGCGTCTGCCCGGATAGTGAAAACGACAAGGGCAGACCGTGCGCACAATCTGCCCAGATAGTTCGCACGGTCTGCCCTCATCGTAAAAGCCGTGGCGAGCGACGCGCGGTATAATCAGCACAAAGTGCTGATTTACAGTGCGCTGACATCTACGCCAAACTCACCACCACAGGTCGAGCACAAGGGGCAGATGGTCGCTGTAACCGCCGTGATAAAAAGTGCCGAGATAGGTGCGAAAAGGTTTCATCATGCCCTGTGCGTCGCGCTCCAAGAGGAAGTCGGGGGCAAAGATGCGGCAATCCTCGCGCGAACAAGCGAGGTGACTGGGCGCAGCACGCAGCAAGGTGCGCGACACGATGATTTGGTCCAGCCTGTCCCACTTGCCTTGGTAGAGATAGGTGCCATGGATGTCGCCACGCGCCGTGAGCGTATCGCTCATCACGCAAAACGCGCTGTCGGCAAAGGTGGCAACGCTGGCGTTGTGTGCGCCGTCGTTGAAATCGCCCATGATGACCATCGCGAAATGTTGCCGCTCTCGGGCTATGCTGTCGGCGGCATGACGGAGCAACGCCGCAGCACGGCAGCGATAGCCCGCCGTGCGCGAGGCACCGCCCCGACGGCTCGGCAGGTGGCAAACCGCGACGGTGAGGGTGTCGCCCGATGCCGTCTGCCCATCGCACAGGAGGATGTCGCGCGTGGGACGCTCACGCAGGCTGTCGTAGGGCACGCGCAATGCCCGCGTGGTGAGTGGCCGAAAAGCGTCGGGCTGATAGAGCAAGGCGACATCGATGCCGCGACGGTCGCGGCTATGCGTCACCAAGTAGCAATAGCCCAAACGCGCCAAGGCGGTCTGCGTGGTCAAGGCTTCAAGGACGCTGTCGTTTTCCACCTCACACAGCCCAACAAGCGACGCTGGCTCTGCGCCGCCCACCGCAGCAATGGCACGCGCCAGCCGCCCCAACTTGACACGGTAGCGCACCGTGTTCCAGCCATACGCTCCCTGCGGGAGATAGTCGGCATCGTCATAGCCTTCGTCGTGGAGGGTGTCGAAGAGATTTTCCACATTCCACGTCATCACGCGGAAGCGACGCCTATCTTCGGCTGTGGCGGTGAGCGTGAGCAGCGTAAGCAGCAGGACAAAGCACGGCTTCATGGCGTCAGACTATTCATGATGATAGGGCTCGCCACGCAGGATGGTATGCGCCCGATAGAGTTGTTCGACGAAGAAGAGGCGCACCATCTGGTGGGAAAATGTCATCAACGAGAGACTGATTTTGTCCGAAGCGAGGGCATAGATGTCGGGAGCAAAGCCGTAAGGGCCACCGACGACGAAGACAAGGCGACGCGCGGTGCGGCTCTGCTGCGCAGCAATGTAGCGGGCAAAATCGACACTACGGTATTGCCGTCCAGCCTCGTCGAGCAACACCACATGGTCGCCATCGCGCAAGGCACGACGGATGAGGGAGGCCTCACGCTCTTTCTGCTGTGACGCGCTCAACGCCTTGGTGTTTTTGAGTTCAGGGATGACCTCGATGTCAAACGGCGTGTAGTGGCCGAGACGCTCGGCATATTCGTTGATGAGTGCCGTGATACGCTTGTCGGTGGTGCGTCCCACCACAAGAAGGGTGATTTTCATGGCTATTGCAAAGCAATAAAAAGGGTGAAAGAAAAACCGTAAAAGCCAAAGGCGACAGTGTGCCTTTGGCTTTTACGGCTACTGGCAACGCGCTTATTGTTTGCGGCGCTGCCTGTTTTTGGTATGGCGTTTTGAGGGTTTGGCAGGCTCTTCGACCCCGACGCTCATCGGGTTGAAGGCCGCCATGTTGAGATAGTGACGGATGTAAGGGTTGGCAAAGAACGAGGCAGGCGCGTCTTCGAGCACTTCCCGCATCTGCGCGGTGATGATGGGCAGCGGCTGCTGGTCGCAGAGCATGATGAAATAGCCCGGACCAAGGGCGTTGTGGAAGTTGTCTTTGATAAACTTCGTTTCCATCTTCTCTATCTTCGCAGCCAGCGACTTGATCTTGGGCGTGACCCTCTCGCGAATGTCGCCCAGCGACCGACCTTCACGCATCATGCGGAGGCTCTTCTGCTCCAGCTGATAGATGTCTTCCTCTATGCCGCTACGCTTGTCGAGAAACGCATAGAGACAATCGTTGAGTTTACCACCCGCCACACGCTGCTGCACGTTATCGACCACCACAGTAAGGTCGCCGTTTTCGATTACCACGGGCATCACTGCACGCGCTCCCATATAGAGTTGCGCCACGGTGATGCTATCGACTTCACCGCCCAGGGAGAAACGGCCGTGGATGACCTCGCAGGAGTCAATCGTCATGGGCTGCGTGGTGCGGTCTATCGGCACACGCAGATAGAGCGTACGCCCATCCAGACAAGCCACGGAGGAGTTGCCTGCGATGTTGTACTGGCCTACGCACGATGTCAGCAGGCCCACAAGTGCACACAGCGATATGTAGAGCGTCGTTCTCATTTTGCAAGTACAAAGTTACGACTTACGATTTGTTTCTACCAAACTTTTCAGACAGAACTTGCTGTCTTATAACATTTTTTATACTTCCAGTGCCTTTACAACGCAGAATTTCACATCCTACGCCTCACGATGCGGCAAAGTCGATGAGAGGCGAAAGACGGCATAGATCTGCTGCACGGCGGCAATGAGCATCACGATTTTCCATGCTCCGGGAAGATAGAGCCCAAAGTATTTGGTCTCCATCAGCAGAAGCACAGCACTCGCGACGAAGAGCACATCGCTCAGCAGCAAAATACGGCGCAGACGCTTCACCACGAGGTCGTCGCCATCGTAGCACTGTCGCCACTGCATGAGGCCATATAGCAGGCTGCCAATGAGGAAGACGTATGCAGCGTATGGGGCAAGCGGCGTAATGGGCAGGACGATGCCACCTACGAGCAGCACACCGCCTAAATAGAGCAACACCGTCTCGAGCATAGAAAGAGGGCGCATAGCAAAAAGTTTATGGGGTTTCTTCGATGACATACACATCTTCGTCCGAAGTCTTCATCAGCAGATTGACACGCGCCACACGCTCCACGGCTTCTGGCGAGTTGTCAAGTTGCTTCAACTCGGCGTTGGCATCGGCGTACTCCTTTTCATAACGGAGGATTTGCTCCTGCAATTCGTTGTTTTGGCGTATCAGCCGCCAGCGACGCAGCAGTGAGTTCTCATCGATAAAGCAGATGAGAAGCACAAAAAAGATGGTCAGGTACAAGCACTTATGCTTGCCCAGAGCACGCCAGAGGTTTTGGAGTTTCGTTGCCATAGCAGAGGGGAGTTATCCTTCGTTGTTTACGATAATCAGCGCACCGATGACGCCGGGTATCCAGCCGCAGAGGGTCAATATGGTCACCAAGAGCAGCGACCCACAGCCTTTGTCTATGACAGCCAAAGGCGGGAATAACAGGCAGACAAGCGCACGCAAACAGGACATAGCAGAGAGGAAAAGGCGTTAATATATCGACATTCTGCCGCAAAATTACGCCATTTTGCCGAATGTGCAAAACAATCGCTGCATTTTTTAGGCACCCGAAGAGGGAATTGACGTTTCACAGCATGGGGAGAGCGCATTTTCGCCTCAATGCACCTCTATCTCGTCGGCGAACACCCAGCCTTGCTGATCTCCCGCCGTAGCCTTGACACGAACATAGCGTGCACGCGTCCGTCCCCGCACCGTACGCGTCTGCACATCGGGAGTATCGGTACGCACCACGTCACGGTCGTCACGCCCCATCGGCGTGAAGTGGCGACCGTCGCGGCTCACACTGACCTCATAGCCCGCAGGGAAGAAAATTTCCGGGCCACAGGACTGGAAGAAGTGCGTGCTGACGGCTTTGATATTCTGCTCACGTCCGAGGTCGAGCGTCACGTCCAGACGCGCCGCCTCTATGAAGCCCTGCCAACGCCCATCAGCATAGTGCCAACCGCCAGAGCGGCCATCGGTCAGCGTGGTGTCGCCCGCAGCACGATAGGCCTCGGCGTAAGGCGCATTGTACGTCACCTTTGCGCCACGCGCTTTATGGGAGACGGGGTGCAGCATCGCCTTGCGGTTGCCCACCTCACGGCCAAGGTCGAAAGCGTTGATGCCCTCGGCACGCAACGCCTCGGCCTGACGCTTGGCACGCTCACGGAAATCAGTCCAGTCTTTCTGCCGTGTGCCGTTCCACCCCACCTCGGCGATAGCCAGCATCCTCGGGTAGAGCATATATTCGGCCTGCTGCGATATGGGCACATACTCCGTCCAGAGGTTGCCTTGTACCCCGCGCAAATGGCTACGCTGCTCGGCTGTAACGCCAACATCGGGTACGAAGTCATAGACCGTCGATAGGGGTGTGAAGCCTCCCATCGCCTCGGGCTGCGTCGGTGGTGCGTCCTGATAGGCATCGAGATAGCAGTACTGACCAGGAGAGAGCACCACATCGAGGCCCAATCGCAAGGCCTCGGTGGCACGAGCCATACCACGCCACACCATCACGGTAGCCCCCGCAGGCAAAGACGCATCGACGATTTCATCCCACCCGATGAGGCGACGACCGTGCGAAGAGAGGAACTTGCCGATATGGGCTATCAGCGACGCTTGGAGTTGCCGCTTGTCGGTGAGTCCCAGTTCACGCATCTTGGCTTGACACAATGGGCAGTCTCCCCACGAGGCCATGCCCGCTTCGTCGCCCCCAATATGAATGTCCGTAGAGGGGAATACGTCCATCACCTCCTCCAAGACGCGTTGGAGGAAGACATAGGTAGCAGGGTTGCCGATGCAGAAGTCGGCTTGGCGATAAGGCTCATGGGTGCAGGAGAGTTCGGGATAGGCCGTCAGCACCTCTTCGCTGTGGGCAGGCATCTCTATCTCGGGCACGATGGTGACACCACGCGCTGCGGCATAGGCCACCAACTCGCGCAGTTCGTCTTGCGTGTAGTAGCCGCCGTAGGCTTCGGGATGCGCCCTATCGACATATTCTCGTCCATACTCCCACCACCACTGCTTCCAGGTCTGACCACGCCGCCATGCGCCGAGGCTTGTCAGCCGAGGGTAGGCTTTGATTTCCATCCGCCACCCCGCGGCATCGGTCAGGTGCAGATGCAGACGATTGATTTTATAGGCCGACAACACATCGACCTGACGACGCAGAAACTCAATGGGGAAGAAATGACGCGACACATCGATCATCGCTCCCCGCCACTCATAGGCAGGTGCATCGTCGATGAGCACACAGCGATAAGCCCCACGCCTATCGCGCAGTTGCGCCAGCGTCTGGCGAGCACGCAACTCCCCTATCGGCGTGGCGGCATAGACGACAATGCTATCGCGTGTCACGCGGAGACGATAGGCCTCCGGGGAAGTGCTGCAAAGACACTGGGGCGACACATGGGCAACGCTGACCACGCCTTGCACATTGCGACCGCGTTGCCATTCTACCTGCTGCGGCTGCGGCAGCAAGCACTGGGCCGAAGCCGTCATAATACAAGGCAAACAAAGGAGAAGGAGCAGAGCAAGATGTTTCATAGGCTTGGCGTCAAACGAAAATTAAGGTGCCGACAGCGCAAATTTACGAATAAAGGATGGAAAATACGCCACGGCAGCGCAGAAAAAAGGGAATTTGCTTGCAGTTTCCAAATTTCCTGCCTATCTTTGCAAGGAAATTACGCCCCAAAGGCGACTAACTACGCTTTGGATTATGAAGTACTCGGAACACATGCTCAAGCAAATTGAGCGCGCCATCAGAAAGGCTGCCGACAAATGTCCTACGGTTCAGCAAGAGCCGCGCCTCACCGACCTCTATCTGCAAGTCATACAAGAGAGCGGCGAGATACGCATCTACGACGATGACGACAACGAACTCACGCGTTGCGTCGTTGAGGAGTGGATTAACGACCCATCCGACACCTTTATGGAGGATGTCCAGCAGCCTATCAAGGAGGTGCTCATCGCCATGCGCCCCACCTTGGATGCGCAGCTCAATCTGCTGCGCCCATATAGTTTTGTGCTCATCGACGAGGGACACGACATCGTCACCGAGCTCTATGTGGTGGACGACGACGCTATCATTGTCGATGGCGACCTCATGAAAGATTTGGACGACGACCTCGACGACTTCATCGGAAAGTTATTGGACGACTAACAACATGCGAGAATTTATCAAGACCGACACCGCCGCAGAGACAGCGGTGCTGGTGGCGCTCATCACCAAGCAGCAAGATGAGCGCAAGACCAAGGAATACCTCGACGAATTGGCCTTCTTGGCCGAGACAGCAGGTGCGGTCACCATCAAGCGTTTCACCCAACGCATTGATGGTCCCAACACCGTGACCTATGTCGGCAAAGGTAAGTTGGAAGAAATCAAAGCCTATATAGAGGAGCAGGACAAGAGGGCAGAAGAAGCCGAAAAAGACTTGTTGTGGCCAGCAGATGTGGCGAAGCCGCAGCCTGTCGGTATGGTCATTTTCGACGACGAGCTCTCGGCCAAGCAACTGCGAAGCATAGAGCGTGAACTGCAAGTCAAAATCCTTGACCTCACCTCCCTCATCCTAGACATCTTTGCTATGCGGGCGCAGACCGCCAACGCCAAGACACAGGTGGAGTTGGCGCAATACCGCTACATGCTGCCACGCTTGCAACGCCTCTGGACGCACCTCGAAAGACAAGGTGGTGGCTCTGGCGGTGGCGGCGGAAAGGGCACAGTAGGACTGCGTGGCCCGGGCGAGACGCAACTTGAGATGGACCGCCGCATCATCCTCAACCGCATGTCGTTGCTAAAACAGCGCCTTGCCGACATTGACCGTCAGAAAACCACGCAACGCCAAAACCGCGGACGCATGGTGCGCGCTGCCCTCGTAGGCTATACCAACGTAGGAAAATCTACGCTCATCAACCTATTGGCGAAAGCAGAAGTCTTCGCCGAGAACAAACTCTTTGCCACTCTCGACACCACGGTGCGCAAAGTCATACTGCAAAATCTGCCCTTTCTCCTTGCCGACACTGTGGGCTTCATACGCAAGCTCCCCACAGACCTTGTCGATTCCTTCAAATCTACGCTCGACGAAGTGCGCGAAGCCGACCTGCTCATCCACGTCGTCGATATTTCGCACCCCGACTTTGAGGAGCAGATGCAGGTCGTGGACCGCACCCTGGCCGACTTGGGATGTAGCACGACCCCACGTCTCATTGTCTTCAACAAGATGGATGCTTACACCTTCACCCCCAAAGACGAGGACGACTTAACGCCAAAGACGAAAGAAAATCGCACCTTGCCCGAACTCATGCAAACGTGGATGGGCAAAGCGCAAGAGGAAGTCATATTTATTAGCGCACGCGAGCGCACCAACATCGACGAACTTCGCGACTTGCTCTATGCCCGTGTACGCCAACTTCATGTGCAGAAGTACCCTTACAACGACTTCCTTTTCACCCAATACGACGCCAACGGCGAGATACAATAAACGGGCAGACAGGCGCAAGCCTCTGCCTTTTTTCACGCAACCGATTGCCATGAAACGCCTCTTTATCACCCTATGCTGCCTACTCGCCATCGCCACGACGAGCGTAGCGCAAGGCCGCAAGTCACACTTCTGGCGCGATGTCATCGCCGAAGTATTCCGTCTCAACGACCGCGACAACACCTTGGTGCTCAAAGTCTCTCACCCCGGCGAGATCACCAAACGCCTCGGCGATTACGACCGCGCCGCTATCACGAGCATCGTTGTGGACGGGCCCATCAACGCCGATGACCTCCGAGTGCTATCCGAGATGGGACGGCGCAAAGTTATCATCGACAAGCAGGGCAAAGAGCATACGGCGTGGCTGGACTTGGACTTGGAGCACGCCCGCATCATACGCCCAATAAGCGAGCGCAACAACCCCGACCGCATCTTGCCTACTAAGGCTTTTAGCGGCTGCGGTACGCTGCGTGCCATCATCCTGCCCAACGACTTGACGGTCATCGGCGACAATGCGTTTTACGACTGCTCCCGCTTGCAGCAGGTCGGTCTGCCCGAAACGCTGGAAGTCATCGGCCAAGATGCGTTTCGCGACTGCCACGATCTCCAATCCATCTATCTGCCCGAAGGTTTGCGCAGCATCTATGACGGTGCATTTCGCAGTTGCCGCGGGCTGCACGACATCGCGCTACCCCATACGCTCGAAAGCCTTGGAGAGAATGTCTTTGCCAGCACCAACATCGCCCAAATAGGGCTACCCGCCAGTCTCACCGCCTGTCCACTCAGTGCCCTCCGCACTGGTGTGCTCACCGACATTGATGTCGAAGCAGGCAGTCCCCTCTATACCAGCATCGACGGCGTCCTCTTCGATCCAACGGGCACTGCCCTCTGCCTTTATCCCAACAAGCGCGAAGGGGGCTACACAATCCCTGACGGTGTAATCTCCATCGGCAAATCAGCCTTCGCAGGTTGCAGCAAGTTGAGCAGCGTTGCGCTGCCCGCTACGCTCAACGACCTCAACAAAAACGCCTTCTCGGGATGTAGCGCACTGATGCGCATCAACCTGCCCGAAGGCATTGATGTCATCCCGGCTTCCTGCTGGTCAGGCTGCTCCGCACTACGCGCCTTGCAACTGCCCTCCACCGTGAAAGCCATTGGCGAGAAGGCCTTTGAAGACTGCAAAGCCTTGGAGAGCATCACGCTGCCCGAAGGCGTAACCAGCATCATGGACGGCACATTCTCGGGCTGCAAGCGGCTCATGGAAATCCATCTGCCCGATGGGCTCACCAACATCGGCAAGCGGGCTTTTGACCACTGCGAGGTGCTGCTCGAAGTCGCGCTTCCCGCCGAGTTGAAAGTCATCGATGAGCACGCTTTCGACCACTGCAAAGCCTTGCGGAGCATCACCCTGCCCGCAGGCCTCCGCCTCGTGGGAAGCAAAGCCTTCTACAACTGCGACGCGCTAACCACGATGGCCGTATGCGCGGCAACACCTCCTGTGGCCAGCAAGGTCAATGACAATCTCAAGAAAATCACCCTCATCGTGCCCGCAGGCACCACAGCGCAATATCAGCGTGCCGAAGGGTGGAAGAACTTCAAGAATATCAGCGAGCGATAAGCGACCGCCAAGCACAACGCTGGACGCGCCGTCCCTCTCGCATCGCCATAGCAGCAAGCCCCTGTGTTAGTGTCCGCGCACACGCCGCACAGGGGCTTAAATGTAAAAAAATCGGGCAAAGGCTTGGCCGTTCACGAAGAATGTCGTAACTTTGCGCCCGATTTGCATCAGGCAAGCGCCTATAACGGCGAAGTGTGATGGCGAATTAAGCAATTATCAATCTTAATTTAGAGTAACACTAACAACAAACACTCATGAAAGAAATCAGCATCAACGGTACCATGCGTACCGACCTCGGCAAGAAAGCCACCAAGGCTGTGCGTAAGCAAGGTCTCGTGCCCTGCACCATCTACGGTGAGAAGCGCGGCGAAAACAACCTCCCCGAAGCCCAGCACTTCCAGGTAGATGAGAAGCAAATCAACAAGTTGGTGTATAGCCCCAACATCTACCTCGTCAATATCACCATCGACGGCCAACTCCGTCAAGGCGTCATCAAGGAGCTCCAGTTCCACCCCGTAAAGGACAATGTCCTCCACGTGGATTTCTACGAAGTTACTCCCGAGAAGCCCATCGTCATCGGTGTGCCCATCGCAGCACAAGGCCTTGCAGAAGGTGTACGCGCTGGTGGTAAACTCGTCGGCATGGTGCGCAAGCTCAAGGTAAAGGCCGTTTGCAGCGCAATCCCCGAGAAGCTCGTCATCGACGTGACCAACCTCGGTCTGGGCAAGAGCATCAAGGTCTGCGACCTCCAGTTTGATGGTCTCGAGCTCGTCACGCCCAAGGAAGTCGTTGTTTACTCCGTCAAGATGACCCGTGCCGCCATCGGTGCTGCCGCTCAGGCTGCCAAGGCAGAAGCCTAAACACTGACCACGCATACATCGCATAAGAGAGAGGAATTGGGAAAAGGTGACACGTCGTCTCCATCTTCCTAATTCCTCTTTTATATATAGCGGTATCGTCCATCCCTAACCCACATCCTCCCCACACTATGCACCTTATCGTCGGTTTAGGCAACATCGGTGACGAGTACGCCAAGACACGCCACAACATCGGCTTTCGCATCGTGGACAAAATCGCGGCCGACGCCAACGCCACATGGGAAGACCGTCGCTACGGCTTCGTCACCACCGTCCGCTGCAAAAATCAGCAACTCCTGCTGCTGAAACCCTCCACCTACATGAATCTCTCGGGCAATGCTGTGCGCTATTGGCTGCGCGAGCGCAAGATAGCGGTGGAGAATATGCTCGTGGCCGTTGACGACCTGTCGCTCCCATTCGGCGCGATACGCCTCAAGCCCTCGGGCAGTGAGGCCGGACACAACGGGCTGCGCCACATCTCGCAAGTCCTCGGCAGCCAGCAGTATGCACGTCTGCGCTTTGGCATCGGTAACGACTTCCCACGCGGCGGTCAAGTGGATTTCGTGCTCGGCGAATTTACGAGCGAAGATCTCAGCCTCATGCCCGAGCGGCTGGCCGTAGCCGCCGACGCGGTCAAGGGTTTCGCGCTGCAAGGCATAGACCGCACCATGTGCCTATACAACAACAAATAGCCCCAACCTCCCCCCCCGCATGGAAGCACGCCTCGACAAATGGCTTTGGGCCGCCCGCATCTACAAGACCCGCACCATCGCTACCGATGCCTGCAAGAACGGACGCATCACCATCGGTGGCCAACCCGTCAAGCCGTCCAGAATGGTCAAAGAAGGTGACGAAATCAGCGTCCGCAAGCCGCCTGTCACCTACACCTTTCGCGTCAAACAATGTATCGAGAAACGCGTCGGGGCTAAACTCATCCCCGAAGTCCTCGACAACATCACGACCGCCGACCAGTACGACATCCTCGAAATGAGCAAAATCAGCGGCTTTGTCGATAGAGCCCGTGGCACAGGACGCCCCACCAAGAAGGAGCGTCGCGCCATAGACCGATGGAGCGACGATTATGGCATCACGCCGCTCTTCATCGACGACGAAGACGAGACAGATACACAATAATCGCAGAAAAGGACAAAAAACCTGACCAAACATTTGGTCATATCAAATATCCTTCGTAATTTTGCACCCGCAAAAGGCACAGCAAGCACCACGACGCGGTGCAACTGACACGGTGTTATAGCTCAGTTGGTAGAGCAAAGGACTGAAAATCCTTGTGTCCCCGGTTCGATTCCTGGTGGCACCACACCAAGCCAAGCAATGCCGCAAAGGTGATGTCCCACACGGGACGTCACCTTTGCTTTTTCTGCCCCACCCCACTCGCGCGTAAGCCACCGCAAGGCACATCGTCATGCTCTGCCCTTGTCGTGAAAGCAGTCTGGGCAAATCGTGCAAACGGTCTGCCCCTGTCGTTTGCACGCTCTGTCCTTGTCGTGACAGGCACATGGGCATAAAGACGTAACACACTCATAATAAAACAGATAAGCCAGCGCAGCCAAAATCGCCACACGGCGGCACAAAATTACGGCAAAATCCCCAAACGCTCCACGCTGCTTCAATCGTGCTTTCTCGCCGCTGCACACCTATGAGCGCAGGGGCGCGGAAGAAGAAAAAACGGACTTTTTCACCTCCAATCCTTTGTGGAGCAGAAATAAATGCGTAACTTTACAGCCGCTACGCACGAAAGTGCCCTAATAACGTAATAAAAATCTCTATAAAATATGAAGAAAATACTCACCGCATTAGCCCTGCTGATGCTACCCGCAGCCCTCACCGCCAGTGAGGCCAATCTGAAAATGCCTGCGGGGTTCGCCCAAGACAGCAAAACACAAGTGCTGTACTGGGGATTTCTTGTCGTTATCTTAGGTATATTTTTCGGCTGTCGCCAATTCTATAAAGTTCGCCGCCTCAAAGCCCACAAGTCGATGCTCGCCATCGGCGACGTCATCTTCAAGACTTGCAGCACCTATCTGCGCGAGCAAGGCAAGTTTCTCGCCGCCCTCTTTCTCTTCATCGGCGTGGCCATCGCGCTGTATTTCGGCCTGCTCCAAGACGCCAGTGCCGGTGCGGTATTCTTGATACTGGGCTGGACGATTATCGGCGTGCTCGGCTCCTACTTCGTGGCATGGTTTGGCGTGCGTATGAACACCTACGCCAACAGCCGCATGGCCTTCGCCTCGCTGCGCCGCAAGCCGCTCAAGCTGCTCAACATCCCGCTGGGAGCTGGCATGAGCATCGGCGTGTTGCTTATCTGCATTGAGCTCCTGCTGATGCTCATCATCCTGCTCTTCATGCCCGAGCACTTGGCAGGCAGTTGCTTCATCGGCTTTGCCATCGGTGAGTCTCTGGGCGCCAGCGCACTGCGCATTGCAGGCGGCATCTTCACCAAGATAGCCGACATCGGTAGCGACCTGATGAAAGTGGTGTTTAAGATAGGCGAAGACGACCCCCGCAACCCGGGCGTCATAGCCGACTGTACGGGCGACAATGCGGGCGACAGCATAGGCCCGACGGCAGACGGCTTTGAGACCTACGGCGTCACTGGCGTGGCCCTTGTGTCGTTTATCCTGCTGGCCGTAGCACCACAATACCAGATACAACTGCTCGTGTGGATATTCGTGATGCGCATCCTGGGCATCATCACCTCCGTCATCTCCTACTACATCAACTGCGGCCTCTCGCGTGCGCGCTACGCCAACGCCGACGACATCAACTTTGAAGACCCGCTGACCCACTTGGTGTGGATTACCTCGCTGCTCTCCATCGTGGGCACGTTCTGCGCCAGTTACTTCCTCCTTGGCGACATGGGCGGCAACTACTGGCTCGGCCTCTCCATCATCATCAGTTGCGGTACGCTGGGTGCAGCCCTCATCCCCGAGGTGACCAAACTCTTCACCTCGCCGACCTCTATCCATGTAGGCGAAGTGGTAGAGACCTCCCGCCAAGGCGGCGCGTCGCTCAACATCCTCTCGGGCCTTGTGTCGGGCAACTTCGGCAGTTTCTGGACAGGCTTCGTCTTCTTCTTGCTGATGCTCGTGAGTTACTTGGCTTCCCACATCTTTGGCATGGACGCCATCTTCGGCGACTACTACTCCATCTTCGCCTTCGGTCTGGTAGCCTTCGGTATGCTCGGTATGGGGCCTGTCACGATAGCCGTCGATAGCTATGGGCCTGTCACCGACAACGCACAGTCAGTCTATGAACTCTCCCTCATCGAAGACGACAAGCAGAAGGCAACGGCAGAGATAGAGCAGGAGTTTGGTTTCACGCCCGACTTTGAGAAAGCCAAGTACTATCTCGAGGCCAACGACGGCGCAGGCAACACCTTCAAAGCCACGGCCAAGCCTGTACTCATCGGCACTGCTGTGGCAGGTGCCACCACCATGATTTTCTCCCTCATCCTGATGATAAAGGAGACCCTCGGCATCGACCCCGCTGCCATCCTCAATCTCCTCAACCCCTACTCCATCCTTGGCTTCCTGCTGGGCGGCTGCGTCATCTTCTGGTTTACCGGCGCCAGCATGCAGGCCGTGACGACAGGTGCCAACCGCGCTGTGGAATACATCAAGCGCAACATCTCGCTCGACCCCAACGCCCCCAAGAAGGCCGACATCGCCAAGTCGAAGAAGGTGGTGGCCATCTGCACGGAGTATGCGCAGAAAGGCATGATCAACATGTTCATCGCCGTCTTCTGCTTCGCCTTGGGCTTCGCCTGCCTCTCCTCCCCTGCCAGTATGGGCGGCAAAGACGCCGTCTGCCTCTTCATCAGTTACCTCATCTCCATCGCCGTCTTTGGCCTGTTCCAAGCCGTATTTATGGCCAACGCTGGTGGCGCATGGGACAATGCCAAGAAAGTCGTTGAGGTAGATTTGCAGGCCAAGGGCACCGACCTCCACGACGCTTCCGTCGTGGGTGACACCGTTGGCGACCCCTTCAAGGACACCAGTTCCGTAGCCCTCAATCCCATCATCAAGTTTACGACGCTCTTTGGTACGCTCGCTATGGAAATCGGCATCAGCGAAGGGTTCCGCGACATCGCCCCTGCTGTGGGCATCGTCTTCATCGCCATCGCCCTCTACTGCGTCTATCGTTCCTTCTACAAGATGACCACGCGCAGTTAGTCAGCCCCATCAGTCTATAAGCAAAAGCCCGAGCACCATCACGGATGCTCGGGCTTTTGCTTTTCTTTGCGGCTGCGCTATTTCTTCGGCTGCACGATGACCGTAGCGCGATGTGTGCCTTGGTAGTCCACCGAAGGCTGTTGCTGAAGATAGCGAATGATATGGTCGGCCGCTACGACATAGGTGTTCTCTCCTGCCCCCGAGGCAGGCACAGGCAAGATGGCGCTGACATAGGAATTGGTCACAAGGCAATAGGTCTTGTCGAGGTCAAACGGCGTGCCATCGCTACCGGTAAGACTGATGCTGATAGGTGACTTGTCGGCATCCACCGTCATGGTATAGCGGAGTCCGCCGACGAAAGGCACTTGCTTCTCATCGTAGGCGTAGCACTGCTGGATGTAGGCAGCCACCTCCCGCCCCGTCATCGTGAAAGCCACCACTTCATTGCCAAAGGGATCGAGCGTGAGGACATCACCCACCGTCATCGGGCCTGCAGGGAAACTGTCGTAGCGCACGCCGCCACCGTTTTGCAAGGCGATGTCTGCCCCTGTGCCAGCAAGCAGTGCGTCGCAGACCATGTTGCCCAACTCCTCCCTCGACTGAAACGGACGCGCCACCGTAGTCAGCACACGCTCCATCTCGGCATTCTTCTTAAAGGTGGCCACCAGAGCCTCCACATCGGCATTGCTGCGGCCGAAATGCGCCACGTCGATGATCTCCGAGGTCTTGCTCACCACCTTGCCACGCTCTACGACGATGGTGGTAAGGTTGGCATAGGCCACCTTGTTCTTGGCCTGCGTGATGAGCACGCCACTGTGCATATCGTTAGCCGGGGCCAAGGTGTGGGTATGTCCGCCGACGATTTGGTCGAAATAGGGATAGCGGCCAGCGGTCACGATGTCTGCCTCGTAGCCGTCGTGGGAGAGCAGGATAAGGTAGTCGCAAGCCTCACGCAGCCAAGCGAAGTCGCCGATGGCCTCGTCAGCCTTGCGGAAAGAGAGCTGCTTCACTTTGCTTGGATGGCTATCGGGGATGCCGCCTTGATTGGTCTGCAATGCGCCGAGCAGCCCTATCCTAACGCCTCTCACGCAACGTATCGCGTAGGGACGGATGGGCAGAGACAGGCTGTCTGGCGCACTGACATTGCAGCAGAGGAAAGGAAATGAGGCCAGGTTGGCCACACGCCGCAGCCCTTCTGGCCCTTCGTCCCACTCGTGATTGCCGACAGCAGTAGCGTCGAAGCCGATAGCGTTCATCAGTGCCGCCATAGGATACGCGGCTATTTCGTGGCGGTCGTTATAGGGGTTGCCAGTGCGGTTGTCGCCTGCGGAGAGCACGATGAGGTCGGGATCGATGGCACGAAGGCTATCGGCCACAGCAGCCAGCCGCGGCATGCGCTCCAAATTAGCGTGCATATCATTGACGGAGAGGATGCGCAAGGTGTCGCGCTGCGCCCAGAGCGGCGCAACCGACAGCAGACAGCAGAGGCTGCCAAGGGTGAGAATACGACGAATCATAGGGAAGACTAATAACTTTTCCAGAACTTCGGGAAGAATGGCAATAGCAAGGAGAATACCTCCAAACGCCCAGCCAGCATCAAGAAGGAGTTGATCCAAGGCGCACCATCGGGCAAGTTACCCCACGTTTCAAGCGGACCGATGTGCTCACCAAAGGAAGGACCGATGTTGCTGAAAGATGAGATGCAAAGACCGATGGCATCGACCAAGGTGATGTCCATGCACAGCAAGGCAACAATGCCTGCCATGAGGAGCGCAACGTAGAGGGTGAGATAGACAAAGATGCTGCGTACCACGGGATAGGTGATGGGCTGATTGCAGACACGAAGTTGAAGGACAGCACGCGGATGCAGGCTGTAATTTATCTCGTTGCGCACAAGTTTGATTAGCGTGATGATGCGGACGCACTTGATGCCACCGCTTGTGCTGCCTGCGCAAGAGCCAATGCACGAGATGACAGTCAGCAGCATCCACACCGTAGGATGCCAGTAAGTAAAATCTACTGTCGTGAAGCCTGTGGTAGATTGCAAAGACACGACATTGAAGAGGGCGGCACGAAACGCACCCTCTGCCGGCATGTCGGTCGTCAGCATCAAGACGACAGCGATGTAGGCCACAGAGCCGAGCACGAGACCGGTGAAGAAGCGGAACTCGTCATCGCGGCGCACTTGACGAAAGCGGCGCTTGACGAGCAGCAGATAGAGCAGTGCGAAGTTGATGGAAGCCAAGAACATAAAGCCCACCGCCACATACTCCAACGCTGGCGACTGGAAGTAAGCGAAAGAAGCCGTATGCGTGGAGAAACCACCC
The DNA here is from genome assembly GCA_018066225.1 of Candidatus Equimonas enterica. Lineage (GTDB taxonomy): Bacteria > Bacteroidota > Bacteroidia > Bacteroidales > Bacteroidaceae > Alloprevotella > Alloprevotella enterica. Next base: position 379 of record JAGHRU010000171.1, on the reverse strand, counting down.
GTAGCGACGGTGCTGAAAGCATGGCAAAGCGCGTCGAAGAGCGTCATGCCACAAACGTAATAGGCCGTCGTACACGTCACCGTCAGCATCAGATACAGCCCCCACAGCCAGTGCGCCGTGGTGGAGATGCGTGGGTGGAGTTTGCCCAGTTTCAGCCCGGTGGCTTCTGCTGAGAAGAGTTTCTGCTCACCGCTTCCCATCTGCGGAAGCACCGCGAGCGTAAAGAAGACAATACCCATACCGCCAAGCCAGTGCATCAAGCCGCGCCAGAAGAGAATGGAATGAGGCAAGGCATCGACATCGGCAAAGGCAGTCGCCCCCGTGGTAGAGAAGCCCGACATCGTCTCGAAGAAGGCGATGCTGACGCGGTCGGTATGGC
>JAGHRU010000153.1 GCA_018066225.1 Candidatus Equimonas enterica | reverse complement strand
TTGTGAAACAGTCTGTCTGCGAGCCCCTGTCCGCCTCTCAGAGTAGAGGCAGACGATGAGCGCATCGCGTTATAAATATCTTTGTTATTTGCCGCAGGCAACGCGGGTAGCCGATGTCGGGATACAGTGCTGCTCGCGCCCTGCCTTTTTTGACCTCTTACGCTTACGCTGCGTCATAAAAGTTGCGGGAATGTTTGGACGCGTGGCGAGAAATGCGTAACTTTGTCCCGCCTCTTCTGACATCGCTCATGCCGACACCGCGAAAGACATACCAGCCCGTGCGCCACCGCCGTCCCGTCCGTGGACGCGGCAAGTTCCTCGTGGGCTTTGCGCTCGCAGTGGTGCTGCTGGCCTTGTTGCGCTACTTCGTGCCGGGCTTGGGCGCGAGCATCAAGCAGCACTTCTACCACGACGACGCTGCCGTGGTAGATGCTGCCGACACGCTGCGCATGGCGCAGCAGCACACCGACAGCCTCCTGCTGACGCGCCGTCCGCCCCTTGCGCTCCTCGACGCCCAAGGCCGCCCAGTGAAGCACCGCGTCGTCTCCGTCCCCACCTTTGCCGATGCCTTCCCCGATCTCAACGATGTGCAGCTGGCCTCGGCCAAGTACAGCGGCATAGCGCAGTGTGCCGACCGCGACGAGGCACTGCGCAGCCTCGACAGGTTGGTCTATATCGGCGACTGCCCTTACTATGCTGTCAAGCCGCTGCACCATTCCATCCCCTATCTCGTGCCCCGTGCGGCCACGTTGTTGAGCGAGATAGGGCGCAACTTCCTCGATTCGCTCGCCGCCAAGGGCATCCCGTTTCACAAGATGATGGTGACCTCTGTGCTGCGCACGCAGCAGGATGTGGAGCGGCTGCGTCGCCACAATGGCAACGCCTCCGAGCAGTCGTGCCACCAGTATGGCACGACCTTCGACATCTCCTACAACAACTTTGTGCGTGTGCAGGACCCCGACCTTCCGCCGCAGGTGGAGACGTGGGCCGTCACGCTCAAAAGCGTACTGGCCGAAGTGCTCAACGACCAGCGACGCCGAGGCACTTGCTATGTCAAGTACGAGTACCGCCAGTCCTGCTTCCACGTCACCGTGCGTTAGCCCGCTTCCCTTTCCTACACAAGACAAGCCCTCGCCGCTTCATGACAAGAGTCGTGAAGCGGCGAGGGCTGTTGAGCGAGGGCTGCAAATGGTGTTCCTCAGAGGAAGCGGATGTCGCTGATGACCTGTGCGCCAGCAGCGGCGTTGAGGCGGCAGACGAGGTCGTAGCGGCTCATCTGCAAGTTGGCTTTGAGCGCAGGCGAAGCGATGGCGACATAGAGCGTCTGGGCGTAGATGTAGATGCGCTGCGTGTGGCGAGCCGCCTGCTCTCCCGCCACCTTGGGCCACGCATCGACGAGCCGCCACTCGTTGAGCGGGGTCTCAAGACCCTCTTCGCGTAGGAAGTTGGGCAGGATGTCGCCGAGGCTTTCGGGCTTGATGCGTCGCATAGTGTGTGGGGTTGGTGGAGTGATACGGAGTGAGTGCCGTGCGGAGAGGGGTCAGTTGGTGCTCACCCGTCCGTCTGCTACGGTGAAGAGGCGATAGTCGCGGTGGGTGGCCGAGAGGATGCTGTCGAGGTGGTCGCGGTTGGTGTCGGTGATGAAGATTTGGGAGAAGTCGTCGCCGCTGACATAGTCCACGATGCGCGCCACGCGTCCTGCGTCGAGTTTGTCGAAGATGTCGTCGAGCAGCAGCAAGGGTGTCACCTTGTCGCCGCGCGACTTCAAGTAGAGGTATTGCGCCAACTTCATGGCGATGCAGAAGGTCTTGCTCTGCCCCTGCGACCCCTCTCGGCGGATGGGGTAGCCGTCGATGAGCAGCGTGAGGTCGTCGCGGTGCGGGCCGTGCAGCGTGTAGCCCACGATGCGCTCCCTTTCGCGGTAATCACGGAGCAACGTAGAGAGCGCACCACGGGTGGCGTGCGTGGTGTAGCAGATATCAACATGCTCATTGTCGTTGTCGCAGAGCCGCGCATAGAGCCGCTGGAAGATGGGGAGAAACTCCGACAAAAACGCACTGCGCGCCGTCGTGATGCGCTCGGCATCGTCCGACATCAGCCCTTCCACGACCTCCATTAAGGCCGCATCGGGGGCTGCGTCAGAGCGCAGGAGCGCGTTGCGTTGCGCCAGGCTCTTCTGGTAGCGCATCACGGCTGCGAGGTAGGACGGGTCGTACTGCGCGATGACTTGGTTGAGCAGGCGGCGTCGCTCCTCGCTACCGCCAGTGATGAGTGCGGCATCGGCAGGGCTTATCATGACCAGCGGGATGTGCCCGATGTGCTCCGAGAGCCGCTTGTAGTCCTTCTCGCCGCGCTTGATGTGCTTGCGACCGCCACGCTTGGCTGTGCAGGTGATGACATCTCTATCGCCAGCATCGCGCTCATAGGTGCCTTGCAGCATGAAGTAGTCTGCCCCGTGGAGGATGCACTGCTGGTCCAGCGCGCCCGTACTGCTCTTGCAGAAAGAGAGGAAATAGACGGCATCGAGCACATTGGTCTTGCCCATGCCGTTGCGCCCGATGAAGCAATTGACATTGGGCGAAAGGCGCAACTCCACTTGCTGCAAGTTGCGATAGGAGAGGATGGAGAGTGCGGAGAGATACATGGCGTATGGCAGAGATGAGTTGCAAAGTTACAAAATCCTCGTCACTCGGCCAACGATTGCGCCACGAAATGCTGCCCTCGTCGTACTTTCCTGCACCGCTATGGCGCGTTATTCGCTGCTTTTCTGTAATTTTGCACCACGCTAATCCCTAAAACACGCTATATCATGCAACAAACTTTCGACTACCTCGCCCATGTCCCTTGCGCCGTCCGTGTGTGCGACACAGCGGGCATCGTGCTCTACCAGAATGCCTTGGCCATTGCGCGTGACGGCAATGTGGTGGGGCAGTGTCTCTACGGCTGCCACAACCCACAGTCGCAGCAGAAGATACGCGACATGCTCTCCCACGACACGACCAACACCTACGAAGTCATCAAGGGTGGGCAGCGTCGTCTCGTCTATCAGACGCCGTGGTATGAGCAAGAGGGCGGCCCCGTGGCAGGACTCGTGGAGTTCGCCATCGACCTGCCCCAAGATATGCCAGTGCGCAACCGCGACATACCGCAAGACTAACGCGCAGCTCCGCACAGCAAAAGAGCAGTCCCCCACGCCGACCTCTCGGGTCAGCGTGGGGGACGATGTGTATAAGGAGATATGGGCTTTGCGCTTACACCTCGGCATCGGCGTAGAGGAAGCGCTTGATGCTCTTCTTGGGCGTCTTCTCAAACTCCTCGTCGTAGATGCGGAAAGCCACAATCTGCTCGTAGTTGTTGATTTGTGCGTTGAGGTCCTTGCGGTTTTGCTCCATCTGCGCCTCCAAGGCTTCGCGGTCGAGACCGTTGCGGCGTGCGCCGTCGAAGTCGGGGTGAACGAGCGCGTAGAGCTTTTCGCCTTTCTGTATCACGATGCTCTCGGAGACATAGGGCAGGGTGTTGAGTTTGTCTTCTATCTCTTCGGGGTAGATGTTTTGCCCGTTGGAGGCCAAGAGCATATTCTTGCTGCGGCCACGGATGTAGAGATAGCCGTCGCGGTCTATGACGCCCAAGTCGCCCGTGTGATACCAGCCGTCGGCATCGAGCGTAGCCGCTGTGGCCTCGGGATTCTTGAAATACCCCAGCATCACATTGGCACCACGCACCAATATCTCCCCGACTGTATGCTCGGGGTCGTCGGAGTCGATGCGAATCTCCATGCGCGGCGCAGCCTTACCACAGGAGCCAGGCTTAATCTCGTCGTAATTGGCGTAGGTGATGATGGGGGCACACTCCGTAGCACCATAGCCGACGGTGAACTTGAAGCCTATCTTGAGGAGGAACTTCTCGATGTCGCTGTTGAAAGCAGCACCGCCGATGACGACTTCGTAGAAGTTGCCGCCGAAAGCATTCATCAGGTGCTCGCGCACCTTGTCGCCTATCTTGTGCGATACGTAGGGCAGTTTCATCAGCGCGCGCATCGTGGGTGTCTGCAACTTGGGCAGCACATTCTTGCGAATGACCTTCTCGAAGATGAGCGGCACACTCACCACCACCATCGGCTTTATCTTGCTGAAAGCGTCGATGATGATACGCGGCGTAGGCATACGGTTGAGGTAGTAGATGTGGCAACCGCCCAAGAACTCAAACATAAAGCCGTACAGGTGCGCCATAGGCAGGATGGAGATGACCTCATTGCCGGGCACGAGGTTCGGCCCCAAGGTGGCGATGGCGAAGCGGCAGTTGCTCCACAGTGCGCGGTAAGGTATCAGCACGCCCTTGGACTTGCTCGTCGTGCCGCTGGTGTAGTTGATCAGGGCCAACTGCTCGCCGTCGGGCTGGAGGTGATAGTGCACATGCTCTTTGCGGAAGTACTTGGGGTACTTCTCGCCGTAGTAAGCATTGAGGTGCTCGCGCGCGTCAAAGAGTTGCTGGCTGCGGCAGTCGAGGAGCGAGAAGTCGCAGGTGTTGATGATACCCTCCAAGGCAGGCATCTCGGCAGGCGTGATGTTGCGGCCTATCACCTCGCCTACAAACAGGAGGCGTGCCTCGCTGTGATTGACGATGTTGTGGATTTGCGGCGCCTTAAACTCGTGGAGTATGGGGACAGGTACTGCGCCATAGGTCATGGTGGCCAAGAATGCCACGGCCCAGTGGGCGCAGTTGCGGCCACAGATGGCTATCTTGTCGCCTTGGCCGATGCCGGCGTTTTCAAAGAGGATATGGAGTTTCTCTATCTTGCGTGCCACGTCCTTGTATTGCAGTGTGGCACCTTCGTAGTCGGTCAGTGCATCGCGATCCCAGTGGTCTGTTATCGCTTTCTGGATGAGGCCGACAAAGTCTTCATATTGCGTCATGTGGTAATAGATACTACGGAATAATGCGGCGCGAAAACCGCACATTTTCCCTTGAACTGTGCAAAAGTACTACTTTTTTGCGAAACAGCGCACACTTTCGGGCAGAAAATTGCACATTACATCTTATTTTTGTGTAATTTTGCACGCCGCAAAGGCATTTACGCCGCTTTTATTCCCATTGACTATGAACCTGCAAACTCTCTTTCAGTCGTCGCGCCAGCGTCGTTACGCGCTTCTCGCTGCGCTTGTCGTCGTCGGGGCGATACTTTTTCTGCCCCTTGTCATTCCCTTCGCCGGCGGTGAGGACGACCGCTGCGTCTATGTGGTAGAAGGTGAGCCGCGCGACACCACGCTCGCTCATCTCTCCGAGGCTTCGGGCCCAATGCGCATGATGTGGATACGTCTGCTCACCTCGGGCGATTTCTGTTCGGGGCGTTACCGCATCGGCGGTACGAGCACTTTCGGCGTATGGCGTGCGCTTCGTGGTGGCCGCCAGATGCCCGTGCAGTTTACCGTCCCCTTGGTGCGCACCACCCATGACTTGGCTGTGCGTCTGTCCGAGGTGTTCGCGCCGAGCCGTGCCGACTTCGAAGCCGCTTTGTCCGACTCTACGCTTTGTCAGAAATATGGCCTCACACCGCAGACCATCATCACGCTCTTTGTGCCCAACACCTACGAACTCTATTGGACGACAACGCCCGAAGAACTGCTGGAACGTATGCAGCGCGAGAGCAGCGCGTTCTGGACGGAGGAGCGGCTCTCGCAGGCCAGTGCTGCGGGGCTTACGCCTGCGGAAGTCATCACCTTGGCCTCTATCGTGGAGCAGGAGTCGTCTTACAATCCCGAGAAGCCGATGATAGCGGGCATGTATCTCAACCGCTTGCACCAAGGGATGCGCTTGCAGGCCGACCCCACCGTGAAGTTTGCCGTCGGCGACCCTACGCTGCGTCGCATCCTCAACGTACACTTGCAGACGCCATCGCCCTACAACACCTATCGCCATGAGGGATTGCCGCCCGGGCCTATCTGCATCCCGTCCGTGGCAAGCATAGAGGCGGTGCTCAACTTCGCCCATCACGACTACCTCTATATGTGCGCCAAGGAGGACCTCAGCGGCTCTCACCGCTTTGCCGCTACGGGGGAGGAGCACATGGCCAATGCCCGACGCTACGCCGACGCTCTCGATAGCCGAGGCATAAAGTAGCCCATCGCTTCACGCGTAGGCGTACAATAATGCCATCACCGCTGCTATGGTCTTTCCACAGCAGCGGTGATGGCATTTTTAGTGGCGTTAAAGCACATTTTGCGACACTGCCCATAGCCTGAAAACTATCTGGGCAGACGGGAAAAACTGTCTGGCAGACCCGAAAAACTGTCTGGGCAGATCGTTTCGCGCCCTTGGGCAGACCCGAAAAAGTCTTATTGCCTATTCTTCTGACGCGCCGCCCAAGGCATCGACCAACTCGTCGGCAGCGTCTTCCAATCCTTCGCGCGTCTCTTCGTCAATCTCCTCCAAGGCGTTGTTCAGATCTCCCATAGCACCTGATACCTCTTCCACAGCCCCTTTCATTTCCATGCCGAAATCGTGGAGATATTCTCCCACGTTGCCCAGTGCGGCGTGGGCAAAGGCTATGCCGCATTTCGCTTTGAGTTTGCCTATTTCTTGCAACTCGGCATCTGTGTAGTCGTACCTGGCAAGGTCCTTTTCGATGTCCTCGTATGTTTTGGCTGCGCTCTGCCAGTCCTCTTGCGTGTAGGCTGCGCCGTGCTGCGTCAGTTCTTCCGACAAGTCTCTCAGGTCGTCGATAGGTGTTTGCTTCGTGGAGCATGCCGCGAGCAGCAGACCGAGCAGCAAGGCCATCATCAGTTTCGTGGCTTTCATACGCCAAAGTGGGTGTTTCCGCGGGTTATGATTCTTGCTCTTGCAGACGCTGTTGCCAATGCCATGCCGAGCGGAGTACATCGTCGAGGTTGGCCTCTGCACGCCAGCCGAGCACCTTGGCGGCTTTATCGACATTGCCCCATATCTGCTCAATGTCGCCCTCACGGCGCGGTGCGTACGACCAAGGCAGTTTCACGCCTGTGGCGCGCTCGAAGGTCTCTACCACCTCCAGCGTGCTCACGCCGTGGCCTGTGCCGATGTTGAAGACCTCGATGGGCTCTGCCTCGGGGGTGTGGAGCACGCGATCCATCGCCTTGACATGGGCTTTGGCGAGGTCCACGACATAGATGTAGTCGCGGATGCAGGTGCGGTCAGGAGTGCTGTAGTCGTTGCCAAAGATGCGCAACTCCTTGCGTATGCCGGCAGCCGTCTGCGTGACATAAGGGATGAGGTTTTGCGGCACTCCGATGGGGAGTTCGCCGATTTCGGCCGACGGGTGTGCGCCGATGGGGTTGAAGTAGCGCAGGATTACGGACTTGACAGGTGCGCCACTACCGATGTAGTAGCGTATGATGTCCTCGTTGATTTGCTTGGTGTTGCCATAAGGCGAGAGCGCAGGCTGGATGGGCGAAGCCTCGGTCACAGGCAGATGCTCCGCCGTGGGCTGACCATAGACGGTACATGAGGAGGAGAAGATGAGGCCACGCACGCCATACTCGGGCATGAGTTCGAGTAGGTTGATGAGGCTCACGAGGTTGTTGCGATAGTAGGGCAGGGGCTTCTCCACGCTCTCACCGACGGCCTTGAACGCTGCGAAGTGGATGATGCCCTCTATGTCGGGGTAGCGCGCGAAGACCTCTTGGAGGGCTGCCTTGTCGCAGCAGTCTAACTGCTCGAAGTGAGGGCGTTTGCCTGTGATGCGGGTGATGCCGTCGAGGACTTCTATGCGCGAGTTGCTCAGGTTGTCTATGATGACGACATCGTAGCCTGCCTGTTGGAGTTCGACGACGGTGTGCGAACCGATGTAGCCGGTACCGCCAGTGACGAGTATTGCCATAGGAAAGGGAGAGATTAAAAGGGTGAATGTAGAAGCAGCGGGTGCAACCTTCGGCTGTTACTGATGCTGCAATTTGTGGTAGCAACGCACGAGGGCATCTTCCCACCAAGGGATGTCGATGCCAAAGGTGGCCTTAATCTTGGTCTTGTCGAGCACGGAGTAGTGTGGACGCGCTGCGGGTACAGGGTATTCGTCCGTATGTAGTGGCTTGACCTTGCAGGTGTCGATGCCCGCGATGCGATGGATGGCGCGTGTGAAGTCGTACCAAGAGCAGACGCCCTCGTTGGTGTAGTGGTAGATGCCCGGCACGATGCCCGTGTCGGCGATGTGCAGTATGGCGGCAGCGAGATCGGCGGCATAGGTTGGCGTGCCTATCTGGTCGAAGACGACGCCAAGCTGTTCGCGCTCACGTCCCAAGCGCAGCATGGTCTTCACGAAGTTGTTGCCGAAGGAAGAGTAAAGCCAGGCCGTGCGGATGACCACAGAGCCTGCGCAGCCGCGGATGACGGCTTCTTCGCCAGCGAGTTTGGTGCGGCCATATACCGTCTGCGGATGTGTCGGCGCATCTTCGCGGTAGGGCGTAGAGGCCGTGCCGTCGAAGACATAGTCGGTGCTGACCTGTATGATGCTTGCGCCTACGGCTTCGGCGGCTTCGGCGAGGTAGGCAGGTGCCGTGGCGTTGAGGAGTTGGCAGAGCGCAGCATTGCTTTCTGCCTTATCGACAGCAGTAAAGGCGGCGCAGTTGATGATGATGTTGATGGCGTTGTCCTCCACGAAGCGCATCACGGCTTCGCGGGAAGTGATGTCCAATTCCTCTACATCGGTGAAGAAGAATTGGCAAGTGTCGGCATATTGTGGGGCAAGGCATTGTATTTCGTTGCCCAACTGGCCTTTGCACCCTGTGACGAGTATGTTCTTCATAGCGGCGGTTATAGTGTTTCAGTCGGTCAATCGTTGATTTTGAGTTCCCCGACTTTGTCTTTGGCATAGTAGTCGGCCAGTTGTCCGAGCAGCGTGCTCACTGCTTGGGCGGCCTCGGTTGTGGCCTCGGAGATGGGGCGATGTTGCAGACGGAGCAGCAAGAGGCCGTAGAGCAGATCGAAGCACGTGTGCAACTCCGTCTCGTCGCGGCGTGCGCCTTTGGCACGGAGCTCGACGATGATGGGCAAGACACGCTCATACATCTGGCGGTAGTAGTGGTAAGAGATGTCGGAGAGCAGACGCTGATGGAGGTCTTCCAGATGCTGCACGGCTACCTCGTTGATTTGCAGGTGGCCTGCTTTGATTTTTCCCTCCTGCTGCATCATGGTGCACAGATTGGCATACCACTGGCGTATCTCTGCCCGCTGCGCGGCCTCGGGACTCAGACGCGCGATGTAGTCGTCGAGGCGGTCGATGTCAGCACCCGCCGAGCGGATGAGGTCTTCCACCTGCCACATGTAGAGTACATACTCGGCGTAGTTGGACTTGCGAAGTGAATTGGCGATGAGCATAAGGGCGTCAGAAGAAAAGGAAACGTATGCGCAGTATGGTTGTCAGTGCGTAGATGATGCTGACCAGCAGCACGATAGCACCAATGGTGCGGTTGAAGAGTCTTACGCCCTCTGGGCCGAAACTGTCGCGCGCCTTGGAGACGATGTAGGTCAGTCCCAGCCACCACAGCATGGCACCGCCCACGATGGAGAGATAGCCCAAGCAAGCCCCGAAAAAGTTGGTGGGCACGGCGAAGGTCATCTGTGCAAACAAGGCGATGAAGAGCAGGATGATGAGGGGGTTGGAGACGGTAAGCAAGAAGGACGTCACGAAGTTGTAGGTCAGCGTGCCGCGCTGCGAGGAAACCTCCCTGCTGGCTTTTGGCTTACACAGTATCATATAGAGGCCAAAGGCAAAGAGCAAGAGGCTGCCGCCTACTTTGAGCCAAAAGACATTCTTGTCGTCGGAGATGAACGTCATCATAAAGGTCATGCCAAGACCTGTGATAAGGGCGTAGCAAAAGTCGGAGAGGGCGGCTCCTGCGCCAGTGACGATGCCGTATTTACGACCCTTCTGCAAGGTGCGTTGGAGGCAGAGCACCCCGACGGGGCCCATAGGGGCGGAGGCGATGATGCCTATGAGGCAGCCTTTGATGATTAGCTGAAAGGTGCCAGCAAATTCGCCGAATATCGTGTTTAGCTGACTGGTGTCAGCAGCGAGTATAACCTTAACTGCTGCAAAGTTACGGCAAACTCGCCATATAGCAAAGGGCTATCGGAAGTTTTTGTCGTGGCGCGCCAGCTGTATGGAGTTCCATGTGTTGTGCCAGATGGAGTAGAAACCGCCTGCGATGCAACTGACGGGGTCGTAGAACGTATAGCCCGCCCAGATGGCAAAGACTGTGTTTTTCTGTCCCAGCGACTGCCCTGCGCTGATGGGGTGGTCGTAGCGTCGGCCCACCTTGCGACCGAGAGCAAACTGCATGACGCAGGAGGCGAGGCTGCCCACGGCGATGCCGATGAGACACCATGTGGAGGCAGACGAATTGACCAGACTGCGCACGCTGACGGCGATGGCCAGCGTCAGTGCGACGGCCCAGATGTAGAAGGCCAAGTCCTTAACGCTGATGCAGAAAGCGTGTACCTTGGGCAGCAAGATACGGATGAGCTGTGCCGCGATGAAGGGGCATATCAGCAGCGGAAACACCTTGCCCATAATCATGAAAAACGACGTGGAGAAGTCCAGCCCGGGATGTGGATTGGTCAGCGGAATGAAGGTAGGCATGACGATGGCTACGGCGAGGTTGATGAGGATGGTATAGGTCGTGATGCCGCCCACGTCGCCGCCTAATTTCCCCGTCACCACCGCGCCAGCAGTAGCCGTAGGACAGATGAGACACAGCATGATGGCCTCGATGGCAGGACGCAAGGGGATGTCGGGCATGAGGATGAGCAGCAGAGAGAGCAAGGCGTAGCACGCTATTTGTATGAGCAGGTTCCACACGTGCCAACGCCTCGGGCGCAGGTCGTGGAAATCCACTTTGCAAAAGGTGAGAAAGAGCATAGCGAAGAGCAGCATCGGCTGGATGACGCTGATGGCCGACATGGCTGCTGCGTGGGTGCCGTCGAGCGCAGGTATGGCGCAATAGACGAAGTAGGAGAGGGCCCCCGTGACCATGCCGATGGGGAGCATCCATGTACGCAAGAAACGCAATAGAGCAGATGAAGTGGTGGACAAAGCGATGAAGATGTTTGAAATAGAGGATGCAAAGTTACGCATAATATATTACATAGAAAACGCTCTGCCCAGAAAAGTTTTCTTACCTGCCCAGATCGTTTCAACGACTTGGGCGGATAGTTTCAACGGCTTGCCCAGATGCTTTTATGTCGCTTTACGGCGGCTTTCGCGCGCGTGCGTGTATATATATTAGGTATAGTACCTTCTGTTTGGCTGCTGCCGCCGTTGCGGGCTTGTTGAAGTTTGCGAGGGTGTATTATGAAAAGTGCAGATAGCAAAACGTGGGCTGTGCGACGAAAAAATGGGGTAAATAAGAAAAAAAAGCGCAAAATCCTTTGTTAGTTTCAAATAAAGCCGTACTTTTGCACCGCGTTTGAGAGCAAACGCCTCTGTTTATGCGGAGTACAAGCGGAAATAGTTCAGTTTGTAGAACGCCTTGGACAGTGTCTTTGCGGAAATAGCTCAGTTGGTAGAGCACAACCTTGCCAAGGTTGGGGTCGCGAGTTCGAGTCTCGTTTTCCGCTCATTTTAATGAAACAACCTCCTATCTCGGGCCCAGGTGGCGGAATGGTAGACGCGCTAGTTTCAGGTACTAGTGTCTTCACGGACGTGCAGGTTCGAGTCCTGTTCTGGGCACAGATCAGGTAGGAGAATGGATAAAACAACTGGAGAGGTGGCGGAATTGGTAGACGCGCTACTTTGAGGGGGTAGTGTCAATTGCGACGTGGGAGTTCGAGTCTCCTCCTCTTCACTTGTGGATTTTGTTACCAGCAGAATCCTCCTTGCGGAAATAGCTCATTTAGTATAACGCTGTGAACTATATCCTTGCGGAAATAGCTCAGTTGGTAGAGCACAACCTTGCCCCAAAGTTTGATGGGGTCGTATCCCCAACCTTGGAAAGGTGTGCTTCGCGAACGACGCTATGG
>JAGHRU010000089.1 GCA_018066225.1 Candidatus Equimonas enterica | reverse complement strand
CTACATTTTAGTGTTCAATTATGTGTTCAATCTGGTATTCACGATAGGTTATGTCTTTTGCGTGTTTAAGGCTATATCGTATATAGTGTCGTGGTTAGGAGAGCAATGCCTCAACAGTGATTACTTTATTGTGTTGTTAATCGCGTCTCCATTGCTTGCGATGTTCCTCGACCGCATAGTAATATGCGCAATATATCCGCTTGGCCTTACCATAAGTTATGATGCGTGGAGACAGATATGCGCGAAGATGTCCGCTATATTTTCGGTAGGGTATCTTTTGGTAGAGTTTTATGGCAATAGCGGATGGGAAAGTACGCGCGCCGTCGTTACAAACATAATTTTCACACTGATATATCTTTTTTGTATAGGAGGCGCACTAACATCGATAAAGAAAGCGAAATTTGCAAACGACATCATGCGGTCGATAGAAAGAGGCGAAAACATAGAGGAAAAACTCGAAACTCGAATTCGCAATATGTTAAGAGAAGATGCGCGTCGTGAAGGAGTACAACAAGAGTTATAAGGCGTACGAGAACAAATCGTATCTCATCATAGAGTTCATGGAACACATAATACCACCTACATAGAGTAGGCTATTCTGACTGTTTTACAAGTAACATACGATGTACCGGTATAATATACAGTTCACGCCCTCAAACAAGGCGGACAATGCCAAGCTGTATTGCCGTATAACGTGGTGCGGCAAACGCAAGGTAATAGTGCTCACGCACAGGGTGGATGACAGCAAGTGGTCGCACGAGGTGCAGCGATGCAAGCCGCGAACAGTGCACGGCAAGTTGTGGATCGACGCGAGCGTGATAAATGCCGAGATACAGCGCGTCGAGGATGGGCTGCGTGCGTTCTTCGTGGACCATCAGGCAGAGCCGCCAACGGAGGACGAGGTTAAGTCTGCCGTATATGTGGCGATAGGACGTGAGCAGCGCGTACAACCGACAGACTTCTTTGCAGTATATAACGAGTTCATCATAACAGAGGGGCGAAAACGTGCATGGGGGAGTACAACAGCAGCCAAGCACAAGGCTACTTTGCATCATGTGCAGGCGGCCTTCCCTCACATTAGTTTCTCAGACATCAGCAGCGACACGATGACGGCACTATGCGATTACTTCATCGCCATCGGGCTTAAAAACACATCGACGATAAAGTATATCAAGTTCTTCAAGTGGTTTTTGAGGTGGTGTGTCAGTAACGGTTATCTCCCCAAGGATAGCGACTTCGACGTGAAGAAGAAGATGAAGACGGTGCGGCAGCACATTGTGTTCCTCACGATGGAGGAGTTGCTGCGCGTGTATCACCACGAGTTCCCTGCCAAGGACGTGCGTCTGGAACGGCAGCGCGACTGCTTTTGCTTCCAGTGCTTCACCGGCTTGCGCTATAGCGACATCTCCACCCTGCAAAAGATAGACATCTATGATGATATGCTGCACATTATAACCGAGAAAACGGACGACACCATAACAGTAGAACTAAACGACTACTCGCGCGCGATCCTTAAAAAGTACGCCGACAGCGATAGCTCTCTCGCTCTGCCCGTCATCAGCAATCAGAAGTACAACAAGGAGATTAAGGAGGTCGGCAAGGCGTGTGGAATAGATGCGATAGTTTCACAATCCCACTACGTAGGCGGTAATATGATAACCGAGCGCGTGCCGAAGTATATGCTGCTGTCATCACACACAGGCCGACGAACATTCATCTGCAACGCCTTGATGCTCGGCATTTCGCCAAATGTTGTGATGCAGTGGACTGGCCATAACGACTACAACGCGATGAAGCCATACATCGATATTGCTGACGAGGCGAAGAAGAGTGCAATGTCTTTGTTCAACGTTCAGTTAAAATAGGTGGTGACAAATTCGGTGACAATTTCGCAGCTTTACAAAGCGATTTACAAGCGATAAACGATAAAACCAAAAACGCTAAATGACGTATTTTTAAGCATTTAGCGTTTTTTAGCGTTATTTGATTGCGTAAAAAGTAGTGCCTACGGGAATCGAACCCGTATGCCAAGATTGAGAATCTTGTATCCTAACCGTTAGATGAAGGCACCATGTGGGAGCGGAGAGTACTGGATTCGAACCAGTGGTACGGTTACCCGTACGGCAGTTTAGCAAACTGCTGGTTTAAGCCACTCACCCAACTCTCCTAATACGCCTCGCTTGGGGTATTTGTTGGGCGTTGTTTGTCAAACGCGGTGCAAAAGTACGCATAATATTTTATACGACCAAGGGTTTTCGTGTTTTTTTAGTGTTCAAAGGCTATTTTTTGGCTCATCAGGTGCTTTTTCGCCCAAGGTCACCGCATTTTTCATGCTTTACGGCGCAAAAATTCGTGCAAGGCGGCACGCGCTATTTTGCCCGTAGCGGTGCGCGGTATTGACTCCACTACCACCAAACGCCGTGGCCGCTCATAGGGCGAAAGATCTGCCGTGAGCGCGTCCAAGTCCAGCGGCGCCGTTGCCACGAGAGTGACCACCTGCCCCAATCGCTCGTCCGGAAGCGGCGCGACAGCATAGGAGATGGTCTCGTCAATAAGGGGACGCAAGGCTTGCTCCACGCGCTCAATCTGCACCTTGATGCCACCCGTACAGATGACATTGTCCTTACGTCCGAGGATGCGGAAGGTGCCGTCCGCCAAAATCTCTGCGATGTCGTGAGTATGCAGAGGGCTTGCCGCAACAGCAGGAGCGTCAATGACGAGGCAACCATCGGCATCGGTCGTCACCGTCACCCCCTCCAAAGGCGTGTAAGCCCCCGCATCGGGATTGAGACGGCGCAAAGCGATGTGCGACAAAGTCTCCGTCATGCCGTAAGTGCTATATACGCGGCCGCTGCACGACTGCAAGAGCCGTAGCAACGCCTCGCTGACAGCACCACCACCCACTATGATGACGGGCACACGGCGAAAGCGCTGCTGCTCATCGGCCGTGCCGTGGCGCAGCGTCTCATAAGCCTGCATCGGCGTCACGGCAAGGAAATCGGGACGCAGCCAAGGCTGGCGCAGCGGACGCGAAGAAGGCGAGACGGAGAGCAGCCGCAGCCCGCCGACGAGCGCACGCACCACCATCATCTTGCCCGCGATATACCTGAGCGGCATACACAGCAGGGCTGTACTGCCACGCTCAAGGCCAAGCACGCGAAGCGTCATGCGCGCCGAGGCCACCATGCGTGCCTTCTCCACCGCCATCGGCTTGGGCGCTCCCGTAGAGCCAGAGGTGAAGACCTGCACGGTCGGGGCTGGACTGCGCCACTCCGCAAGGAAAGCCGCGAGTTCGCGCCAGAAGTCGCGCTCACAAGCCTCTCCCATGAAGAGTTTGTCGCCCACGACACTGAGCGCAACATGCGGGTAGTTCTCCACGAAGAGAACTCCCGTACCCAGCCCCTGCGGCATGGGCGCGAGGAGGTCGGCGAGGTGAGCCTGCCACTGCGCTATGGCGTTGAGGCCGACATTGCTTTCGAGCGCCGAGGTCATCCAAGTGCCGATGCCGCGCTCACGCGCCAGCCTGATCCATTCGTGACAGCCGGCAAGTCCGCCGTGGAGCGAAGGCTTGAGGATGATATACTGCGGGCGAATGGTGTCGAGCAACTCGGCCTTTCGCGCCACATCATTGACGCCTATCAATTCCTCGTCCAGCGCGATAGGCAGCGGTGTCTCGCGGCAGAGGCGTGCCATCGCGTGCCACTGTCCTGCGCGAATGGGCTGTTCGATGCTATGGATGTCGTACTGCGCCAAAGTGCGTAGGCGTCCAAGGGCTTGCTCCGGGGTGAAGCCGCCGTTGGCATCAACGCGCAACTCCACCTGCTCTGCCGGATAACGCTCTCTGAGGCGGCGAAGCAAGGCCTCTTCACGCTCGAAGTCTATCGCCCCGATTTTAATCTTGACGCAGCGGAAGCCAGCAGAGAGTTTCTCCTCCATCCTTTGGAGCATCTGCTCATAGGTGCCCATCCACACCAGCCCATTGATGACGGTGCCTGCTGCGCCACGCGAGAAGGGCGTGTCGTAGAGGAGGAAAGGATGGCCAGAGCGGCGGTAAGCCGCAAGCGAGAGCGCAAGTGTCTCCAAGCCAAAGAGCATGGAGGGATAGTCGCGCAGGGCAGGTATGGCCTCCACAAGCGAACGTACATCAAAGCCGTCAGCCCCCAGTGGCAAAGCCTCGGCCTGCGCACAAAAGGCGCGTAGGCGCACTTCGTAATCGGGGACGTCGTCCGAGGAGAGCCCGGGCAGCGGTGCACATTCCCCCACTCCCCACAACTGTGGCTCCGCGACGCAGAGATACCACACCTGTCGCTCGTGATAGACCCCACGGCTGGTGCCTGCGGGCTGCTTGAAGCGCAGTGTATGTGGGACGACATTTATCTGCATAGCGACACTACGGCAACTTGGGGAACTTACTCCAATCGGGCTCGCGCTTCTCCAAGAGGGCACGTCCGCCTTCGTGGGCCTCGTCGAGCAAATAATAGAGCATGGTGCAGCCGCCGGCCAACTGCTGTATGCCAGCCTGTCCGTCGAGTTCAGCGTTGAGGCCAGCCTTTATCATGCGCAGCGCAAGGGGCGAATGTTGCTGCATCTCTTTGGCCCAAGCCACGACCTCATCTTCCAGGTCAGCATAAGGCACCACCTTATTGACCAGTCCCATTTGGGCGGCTTCGTCGGCCGTGTATTGGCGGCAGAGAAACCATATCTCGCGCGCCTTCTTCTGCCCCACGACGCGCGCCAGATAACTGGCACCAAAGCCAGCATCGAAACTTCCCACCTTGGGGCCTGTCTGGCCGAAACGTGCGTTGTCGCTGGCGATGGAGAGGTCGCAGACGAGGTGCAAGACATGGCCACCGCCGATGGCAAAACCATTGACCATAGCGATGACAGGCTTGGGCATGGTGCGGATTTGCTTTTGCACCTCCAGCACATTGAGGCGCGGCACACCGTCGCCACCGACATAACCGCCACGCCCCTTGACGTGCATATCGCCACCAGCGCAAAACGCCTGTGTGCGCAGCCAAGCCTCATCGGTCTGTCCGACCTCTCGCGGCGTCTCGCCACCTGTCAGGACGACGACGCTGATGTCTTGTGCCTCATGGCAGAGGCGCAGCGCATCGCTCATCTCACTGACGGTGAGGGGGGTGAAGGCGTTGCGATAACGCGGACGGTTGATAGTGATTTTAGCGATGCCTTCGTAGGCTTCGAGGCGTATCTCTTCGTACGCCTTTATAGGGGTCCAAATTCTCATAATCAGATGGGATAATCAAAATTTATAGCAATACTTCCAGCAACACAGGGCGCGTGGAGTCATCCGTCAGCAGCGCATGCAGGGCCGCCTCACTTGCCGCCCCCGTGGCCGAGAGATAGCGGCAGCCGTAACTCTCGGCCACGCCCCGGGCTTGTGCGCTGTGGCGTCCCGCCACGATGTCGCCGCCTACGGGAGAATCCGCGAGGCCGGGCAAGGAGGCGAAGATGCCGCCACGTCCATCGTTGAGCAGGAGGATACGCAGATTGCCGCGCAAGCGGTCGTTCCACAAGGCATTGACATCGTAGAAGAAGGAGAGGTCGCCCGTGACAAGCACCGTCAAGTCGTCGCTGGCCAAAGCGTAGCCAGCGGCCGTGGAACTCACGCCCTCGATGCCATTGACCCCACGATTGAGATAAATGGGGAAGGCTTCACGGGGCAGTAAATTGCCGTTAAGAGCAACACGGGGTGCACGGCTGTTGGCCAGGAAGAGGGCTAACGGCTGCCCCGAAGCGTGCAGGGCGGCCAGCCCACGTCCCAGACGCTCCAGAGAGCGGGCAAAGCCATCGCCGACAGGCGCATAATGCGGCACAAAGGGCGCGGGCGCAGAGGGCGACCAGAGCGTCGAGAGTTGGCGGAGCGCAGCCGCAGGTGAGCCTTGGAGTTTGTGGTAGTCGGCGGCGGCAAAGGTGTTGGGACACGCCTCGGTGGCATCGACACGCACTACGGTCAGTAGGCCAGCGGCAGCGCGAGCGCGCAAAGCGAGTTTGAGATATTTGCCGACAAAGGCGCCGCCGACGTGCAGCACGATGTCGTGTGTCACCTCTTGGCGGCGATTGGCCTCAAAGTCGGCGTAGCGTCCATCGTCAGCGACCCCGCTGTTGATGTCGGCATAGACGGTGACCTCGGGGCACTGGCGCAGCAGCGCCACGGCAGGTCGCAAGTCGGCAGCGTCGCTATGGCCGATGACGACGGCAGGCGAAGTGGCCGCAGCGAAGCGACGCAGCCACGCCTCGGTCAGCGGCGCATCGCACACCTTGGGACGCGGAATGACAAGGGGTGCGGCTGAGGGTAAGCCTGGCGTCACGAAACGAAAGAGCGGCTCGGCGATAGGGACATTGATATGGATGGGGCGGCCGCCGTCGCGGTAGAGCAGTGCGAGCGACTCCTGCAAGCCCGTAGCCGCGCTGCTGTCAAGGGTGTAGGTCGGCGCATAGGGCAACAAAGCATCGGTCTGCGGCAGCGTCTGCCCGTCGAGTTGGTCTATCCACTCGGCGGGGCGGTCGGCACTGACGAAGACGATGGGTAAGCCACGGTAGTAGGCTTCGGCAGCAGCAGGCAGCAAAGCAAGGAGCGCGCTGCCCGAGGTGACGCACACCGCCACAGGGGCGTGCACGGCAAGATGGATGCCGATGGCCATAAAGCCTGCGCTACGCTCGTCGATGGCGGGATGTAAGCGGTAGCCTGCTTCGTGGAGGTCGTGGACGATAGGCGCATTGCGCGAGCCTGCCGTGACCACGACATCGCGTAGGCCGACGGCGGGTAAGGCGGTGATAAGACGATGGATATGGGGCTTGTCGGAATACATCTGCGGGAGGAAGATTGCAGCAACAGGGCAGAGCAATTTATTTTAACGGGCAGTAAAATGGATTTTAGTGGGCAGTAAAATAAATTACAACGGGCAATGTAATAAATTTTAACGGGCAGTAAAATGCTACGCGGCGGCGGGAGCGTCGTCACCAGTTCTTCTCCAACTGCCTGGGACGTGGGCGCGCCGCACGCTTCACCTTCTCCTGCGTCTGCCGCTCGGCCTGCCGCGAGAGGTTGAGGAGTTGCTGGGCGTTGTCGTCGCTCATGCGGCTCTGCTGTTGCTGCTTCTGCTGGTTCTGCTGCTGGTCTTGCGACTTATTCTGCTGCTGATTTTGCTGTTGATTTTGCTGCTTTTGCTGATTCTGCTGATTATCTTTGTTTTGCTGTCGCTGCATTTTCTGGCACAAGGCGAGGTTGTAGCGCGTATCGGCATCGTGCGGATTGAGGCGAAGGGCACGCTTGTAGTAGTCTATCGCCTGGTCATACTGCTTCTGCGTGTGATGGATATAGCCGATGTTGTGGAGCGCCATCGCCTTCACCGTCTTGTTGGTCTCGCGCTCCGCTACCTGCGCATACTCCTGCATCGCACTCTTGGCGTTATTTTGGGCCAAGAAGGCGTCGCCGAGGTTGAAATGGGCACGCACACTGGACGGATTGGCTTTAAGCGCAGCGCGATAGCACTGCTCGGCTCGGGCATAATCCTTGGCGAGAAAGGCACGGTTGCCCTGGTGCATCGCCCTATATTCCGCGCTCTGGGCGCAAAGCGTAAGGCTCACGAGGCAGCATGAGAGCAGCAACGTGAGACGGCGAGAAAAGGAAGAGAGAGATGTCATGGCTTGCGAAAGAGATTGAGTCGGATGAACAAGGGATTTTGCTTCTCACGCAGGAAAAGTTCCACCAAGAGGACGATGAGCAGAATAAGCGCCACGGCCTGAAACTGTTCGTCCAGCGCCGTCGTCTCCGACACACCGCTCTCCTTCTGCTTGAGCTGGCCGAGTTGTGCCTGCAACTGGTCTTGCGCGAGATTGCTATTGTCGATGTGGATATACGCCCCCTTACCTGCTTCGGCCACCTCACGGCACATATCTTCGTTGAGACGCGTCACAACGGGCGCACCGCTACCATCGGTCAGCACACCGTCTGCCGTATGGATTTGCGCACCACCCGCAGAGCCGACACCGAGCATATACACCCGCTGTCCAGCCTTGGCGGCAGCCTCGGCAGCCTCTATGGCGCCTCCTTCGTGATCCTCGCCGTCAGTGATGATGATGATAGCCTTGCCGACATCTTTGGCCTGCGTGAAACTCCGAGAGGCAAGATTGATGGCCGCCGCGATATTGGTGCCTTGGAGCGATACCATGCCCGTAGTGATGCCCTCGAGAAACATCTTGGCGCTCACATAGTCGTTGGTGATGGGCAACTGCGGATAGGCTTCGCCAGCAAAGACGGCCAGCCCCACCTTGTCGTTCTGCATGCGCTCGATGAGCGTGCTGACCAAGAGTTTGCAACGGTCAAGGCGCGTGGGAGTGACATCGTCGGCCAACATACTATTGCTGACATCGAGGACAATGACAGCCTCGATGCCTTTGCGATGATCGCTGACCGTGCGTGTGCCATACTGCGGACGCGCCAGTATGAGCACAGATAGGCAAAGGGCAAGGCAGCACAAGAGGAATTTCGTCAGCGGACGCCATGTGCTGCGCCCTGGAGAGAGCGTATGCAGCAACTTTCGGTCGCCAAAGAGACGCTCACGCTGCGCCTTGCGCCATGTGCTGTAAGCGTAGAGTGCTACGACAAGGGGCAGAAGGAGCAACAGGAGATAGAGGACTTCGGAGGAGGCAAAACGAAACATAGACATTGCGGGCTATGGGATGCGCCTGAGCACAGTGAGGCGTAGCAAGATTTCACAAAGCAAAGTGAGCAGGAGCGCGAAGGCAAAAGGCATATAGGCCTCGTAGCGCTTCTTGTAGTTGTGTACCAGCAGTTTCGACTTCTCCAAGCGGTCGATGTCGCGATAGATGTCGCGCAACTTCTCGCGGGAGTCTGCAGCATAGTAAAGACCTCCCGTCAGGCTGGCAATCTGACGCAAGGTCGCGGGGTCCATATCGCTCTCTACGGTCTGATAGTAATACTCCCCATTGGGCAGCACAGCGACAGGCATACGCACCTTCCCCTGCTTACCCACGGCGATAGTATAGACACGCACGCCCTGCTTCTTGGCTATCTCGGCAGCGGTAAGCGGCGAGATGTCGCCACAGTTGTTAGCACCATCGGTGAGCAATATCACCACCTTGGACGCAGCCCGGCTCTGCTGCAAGCGCGAGACTGCATTGGTGATGCCCATACCGATGGCCGTGCCGTCGCTGATGACGCCATACTGCTGCAAGTCGCAATTGACCGTACGAAACATCGAGAGCAGTGCGCCGTGGTCGGTCGTCATCGGACACTGCGTGAAGGCTTCACCTCCAAAGAGCGTGAGACCGATGTTGTCGTTGGGACGCCCTGCTATAAACTCCACCGCCACAGCCTTGGCCGCCTCGATACGGTTGGGCTGTAAGTCGGCCGTCAGCATACTGACAGAGACATCCATCGCCATCATGATGTCGATGCCCTGCGTCTCCGACTCGGAACGTGGCGTGGTGGTCTGTGGACGCGCCAGTATGATGGTGAGCAAGGCAATGCTGGCGAGGCGCAGCACAAAAGGGATATGCACCAAAGCGGTACGCCACGACAGCGGCAACCCTTGGCGATAAGGTGCAGTGGTAGATACTTTCAGCGACGGCTCATGATGGCGACGACGCAAGATGTACCACAGCACGAGCAGCGGCAAGAGGCCGAGCAGCAACAGGTAATAAGGAGAAGCAAAAGTCATAATGGCAAAAAGGAATAACTACGACAGGTCAAGCAAAACTTAACCACATCATCCACCAAATGTAGCCCGTCAGCAGGGCTGCCCCTAAGATGGCGAGAAAAGCACCTGCCCCAAGCCCCAGCTTGATGGCACGCTGACGGCGCTCCGCCAGGACCTCTACGCGATAGAGCTGGTCGGGTGCAGGCGGTGCAATGCTCTTGGTCGTATTGACATAATCCACAGCACGCATCAAGGCGCGATCACCTTCGGCAGCCTCGTAGCGCGCAAACTTAACCAAATCGGCCGTTTGCAGGAGGTCTTGCAACTCGTAGAGGGCATCACCCTCGCCGCTATCGGTGAGATGCTGGATAATCTCGTCGGTCGTCATCTCACGCGCATTGAAGTGGAAACGCTCGAAGATGTATGTGCGTAGCGCGTCGGTGAGTTCCATATAATAGCGCTTCACATCCTCCTGCTCCGCCACTGCTGGACGTATGCCACGGATAGCGGCAATGGCGCGCTCGTGAGGCGGTGTCGGTGGAGACAGCCGCACCATGCGGGTCATAGGCTTACGCCGTGAGCGATAAAGCAGCAGCGCGATGGCCACCGCCAGTAAGCCCCACACGAGGAATGACAACACGAGCAGCGTTGCCTCCCAAGTGAAAACAGCCTCCGTAGGACCGTGAGGATCGCGAAACTCATCGGGGTGCGCCATATCGACGGCTACCGTGCTGACTTTCAAGGCAAGGGAATGTGGCGCACGAAATGCGCCACCATCGACCTTCACTTCCAGCGGCGGCAGCGTATAGACAGCCGAGTCAAAAGAAGTAATGGTGTAAGTACGTGACAACTCCCACCGCTTGCCACCGTCAAGCATTGTCGTGTCGATGGCAGAGGCTTCCAGCATCTCCACACCCTCCACCACCTTGCCGTCGGCAAAGGCAGGGAAAGTGACCTTCTGCTTGGCATCGACTGAGACCGTGGCACGCAGATGAGCCTGCTCACCAATGAGAATGGCCGTGCTGTCCAACTGCGTCTTGACAACAACCTGCGCCGTGGCCTGAGGCCAAGCCAAAGCCGTGGCCAGCCATACCGTTATATATATATATACAAATCTGGGCATAAGAGGAAGGTAAAGTATTAAGCACGCCGTGCAAAGAGCGCGCGCAACACCTTGGCATAATCAGTCCCTGTGGCGACACTGGCCATATCAATGCCACTGCGCCGCAACTGCTGTACGAGTGTCTCATTGTGCTGCTGCCACCACGCCGCATGGGCTTGGCGCACCCGACGGCTGCTGGTGTCGAGATAACGCTCATGGCCTGTCTCGGCATCACACACACGCATCAGGCCAACATCGGGCAGCATCTCTTGGCGGCGATCATAGACACGAACTGCCACGACATCGTGCTTGCGCGAGAGGAGAGAGAGCGAGGGTGTCAAGTCTTCGTCGCTAATAAAGTCGCTGATGACAAAGGCGATGCACTTCTTCTTGATGACCCGCATGAGATACTCTATCGACACCGTGAGGTTTGTGCGCTGACTCACGGGCTCAAATGTCAGCAGTTCGCGGATAATATAAAGGATGTGACTACGCCCCTTGGCTGGCGGAATAAACTTCTCTACCCTATCAGAAAAGAAGACAACGCCAATCTTATCATTGTTGCGAATGGCAGAGAAAGCAAGCGTAGCGGCAATTTCGGTAGCGAGTTCGCGCTGCGTCTGTACGTTGCTGCCAAAGTCGAGGCTACCGCTCACATCAACCAAGAGCATAACGGTCAGTTCGCGCTCTTCCTCAAACACCTTGACAAAGGTGCGGTCGGGGTAGCGCGCCGTGACATTCCAGTCGATGTCGCGCACATCGTCGCCCACCTGGTACTCACGCACCTCGGAGAACGACATACCACGCCCCTTGAAGGCCGAATGGTATTCGCCCGCGAAGACATTGTTGGTGAGGGCACGCGTCTTGATTTCTATCCGTCGTACGCGCTTCATCAACTGCGTCACTTGCGCTTTGTCATACGCTTTCATATTGCTGTATTAGGGCACTTCTACCTTGCCCAATATTTCCTTAATGATGTCGTCTGCCGTCACTCCAGCAGCTTCGGCCTCGTAGTTCAAGCCGATACGGTGGCGCAACACTTCGTAAGCGATGCCACGCACATCGTCGGGAACGACGTAGCCGCGACGTTGCAGAAAGGCTTTGGCACGTGCCGCCAGCGCCAACGAGATAGACGCACGCGGCGAGCCGCCATAAGAGATATAGGGTTTAATGTCGTCCAGTTTATATTGCTCGGGATAGCGCGTAGCGAAGACCAAATCGGCAACATACTGCTCTATGCGCTCATCCACATAGACCTCTTTGACCAACTGCCGAGCCTCGAGGATGGTCTTGGTATCTACCACGGGCATTACCGCCTTTTGGTCTATCGGCTCTCGCATACTGGCTCTCACGATGCGCTTTTCCTCTTCTATCGAGGGGTATCCCACGACGACCTTGAGCATAAAGCGGTCGGTCTGGGCTTCGGGCAACGCGTAAGTGCCTTCCTGCTCTATGGGATTTTGCGTGGCCATAACGAGGAAAGGCTGCGGGAGCGCCATCGTCTCGTCACCAATGGTCACCTCACGTTCCTGCATGGCTTGCAGCAACGCACTCTGCACTTTGGCTGGCGCACGGTTGATTTCGTCGGCCAAGACAAAGTTAGCAAAGATAGGACCACGGCGCACGCTAAACGCATCGGTGGTGCGGGAATAGACCATCGTGCCTATGACATCAGCCGGCAAGAGGTCGGGCGTGAATTGGATGCGTCCGAAACTGGCATCCACGAGTGAGGAGAGCGTGCGAATGGCCAGCGTCTTGGCCAATCCCGGTACGCCTTCAAGCAAAATATGGCCATCGGCAAGCAAACCAACAAGCAGGGCTTCGGTCAGATGCGTTTGGCCAACAATGGTGCGCTGCATGCCGTCGGTGAGCATCGTCACAAAGCCTGACGCGGCCTCGATGCGGGCATTGAGCGCACGGATATCTACGTTTGAATTCATAATAGGATATAACTTCTTACAGCCCGCAAAGTTACGCATTTATATGTTATCGCTTGCTTAATTTTTGCAAAAACTGCACTTTCTGCCCTTTGTGTGGGCTTTATTTGACAAAAATATGCTAACTTTGCCGCAACAAATCCACAAGACTATGCTGATAGACCTGCAAAGCATCAATGTCCATTTGGGCGAAAAACACGTCTTACAAGACACCTGTTTCGAAGCAGAAGCAGGAGAGTACATATATATAATAGGGCGTGTGGGCAGCGGCAAGAGCACGCTGCTGCGCACCATCTATGCTGATGTCGCCATTGAGAGCGGTACGGCCACCGTGCTGGACACCGACTTGACCACTATCAAGAGGAAGAACATTCCTGCGCTGCGCCGACAAATGGGTATCGTGTTTCAGAACTTCGAATTGCTGCGCGACCACACCATCAGCGGCAACCTTGACTTTGTGCTTCGCGCCACAGGCTGGAAGCAACGCCAAGAGCGCGAGCAGCGCATCGCAGAAGTGCTGAGCCATGTCGGGCTGGACCAAGCAGCTTACGCCCATCTCTACCCCTACCAGCTCAGCGGTGGTGAGCAACAGCGCGTCTGCATCGCCAGAGCCATACTCAATAGTCCCAAGTTGATACTCGCCGACGAGCCGACAGGTAATCTTGACCCCGAGATGACCGAGCAGATTATGGACATTCTTCACAACTTATCTGCCGAAGGCACGACGGTCATCATGGTGACACACAACGTGGGGCTTATAGAGAAATACCCCGCCACGGTCTATGAGTGTAGTGAAGGCAGGCTCATACTGAAAAGCGAACGCCACATCCCCCAAGCAGAGCAACCCACAGCAGAATAACTTCCTCATCAAGCCCTGCCTAACGGCATAGGGCTTGATGTCTTTCATAAAACAAGCACCATGACAACCATACTCGCCATAGAAAGCAGTTGCGACGACACCTCGGCGGCCATTCTTCGCGATGGCATCTTGCTCAGCAACGTCACGGCTTCTCAAGCCGTCCACGAAGCGTACGGAGCTGTCGTGCCCGAGCTGGCATCACGAGCGCACGAAAA
>JAGHRU010000047.1 GCA_018066225.1 Candidatus Equimonas enterica | reverse complement strand
CTTTCGGCGTAGGTAAGGCCTAAACTCCACCAGACTTCGGTCAGCCCAAAGACAAACTGACAATCCGCAGCACAGACAAGCCCTGTCCGTGCTGCGGATTGTTAAGTTTATGCACAAGCCCTTATTCCAAATAGGTATAGCCGTAGAGGCCCGCACGATAGTTGGAGATAAACTCCTTGCCTTCCTCATGGGTGATACGTCCTTCGGCTATGGCATTGGTGACCCACGCTTCAAGGCCGCGCACCAATGCCTTGGGGTCGTATTGCACATATTCCAGCACATCCGCTACCGTCTCACCATCGATGGTCTTGTCTATGGTATAGCCGTTGGTATCCACTGAGATATGGACGGCGTTGGTGTCGCCAAAGAGGTTGTGCATATTGCCCAATATCTCCTGATAAGCCCCAACGAGGAACACACCGATATAGTAGTGTTCACCCGGTTTCACCCCATGCAGCGGGATGTAGGACGTCTGCTGATTGTAATTGACATACGTTGATATTTTGCCGTCGCTATCACAGGAGATATCTTCTATGGTGGCAGAGCACTCGGGACGTTCGCCAAGACGTTGGAGCGGCATGATGGGGAAGAGTTGGTCCAACGCCCAGTGGTCGGGGACGGACTGGAAAAGGGAGAAGTTGCAGAAGTACTTCTCGGACATCATGTGGTCCAACTTACGCAACTCATCGGGGACATGCTTTTGGTGGTGGGAGAGCTCGCTGACCTCCTTGCATATACTCCAATACATGCTCTCTATCTGGGCACGGGTCTTGAGGTCGAGCATACCGTGGCGAAAGAGGTCAAGGGCTTCTTCGCGGATATCCTCGGCGTCGTGCCAGTCTTCCACCATGGAGCGCGTGCTAATCTTGTCCCAAATCTCACAGAGATCGTGCACGAGTTTGTGGTCTTCGTCACTGGGCGTGAAGTCTTCGGGCATACGCGGCACCTCCACAGTCTCGACCACATCGAGCACAAGCACGCTATGGTGCGCGGTGAGCGAACGTCCGCCTTCGGTGATGATGTTGGGGTGCGGAATGTCGTTGTTGTTGGCGGCTTCGGTCAGCGCATAGACGATGTCATTGACGTACTCTTGTACGGAGTAATTGACGCTGGACTCGGAGTTGGACGAGCGTGTGCCGTCGTAATCGACGCCGAGGCCGCCGCCGCAATCGACGAACTCTACGCCAAATCCCATCTTGCGCAGTTGCACATAGTACTGCGCCATCTCGCGCAGCGCGGTGGAGATGCGGCGTATCTTGGTAATCTGACTGCCGATGTGGAAGTGGATGAGCTTCAGGCAGTCGCGCAGACCCATCTCGTCCAGTCGTTGGAGGGCTTGCAGGAGTTCGGAGGAGTTGAGGCCAAACTTGCTGGCATCGCCACCACTGGACTCCCATTACCTGTGCCACGGGGGGCCAGTTTGATGCGTATGCCGAGGTTGGGGCGTACGCCGAGTTTCTCAGCCGTTTGTGCGATAATGCCGAGTTCAGGCAACTTCTCCACCACGAGGAAGACGCGCTTGCCCATCTTCTGTGCCAAGAGGGCCAACTCTATGAAGTTCTGGTCCTTATGACCGTTGCAGATAATCAGGGAGTCGGAGTCCATATTGGTGGCAAGCACCGCATGGAGTTCGGGCTTGCTACCCGCTTCGAGTCCGAGATTGTATTTCTTGCCGTGGCTGATGATTTCCTCCACGACGGGTCGCATCTGATTGACCTTAATGGGGAAGATGATGAAATGCTCGGCCTGGAAGTTGTAGGCTTTCTCCGCCTTGGCAAAGCAGGCTGCCGTCTTCTCAATGCGGTTGTCGAGGATGTCGGGGAAACGCAGCAGCATAGGGGCAGTAATGTCGCGCTCGGCGAGCTCCGTAACCACCTGATGCAAATCGATGCTGACCTCGTCGGTGCGCGGCATAACGCAGGCATGGCCGAGGTCGTTGATGCCGAAGTATTGCGCACCCCAGCCTTTCACATTGTACAGTTCTTCACTGTCTTCTATTCTCCACTTACGCATATATATGGTCTAAAATATCTTGTACAACGAGGTCTATCTTCTCAAAGGAGTCCAGCACATTGACGTCGATGGTGTGCTGGGCCTGTGCATAGTAACGCTCTCTCTCGGCCAACTGCGTCGCAACATACTGCCGCAACTCCTCGGGCGACTTCCCCGTGAGCAGCGGCCGCTCACCTTTGCTCAGCCGCAGGTGCTCCACGATGGTATCGACAGAGGCTTTGAGGTAGAACGTGCGGCCTACGCTGTTGATGTAGGCCATATTGTCGAAAAAGCAGGGCGTGCCACCACCGAGCGCCAAAACGATGTCTTCAAACTCGGCACACTCGTGGAGCATACGGCGCTCGAGGTCGCGGAACTTCGCCTCACCGTCTTCGGCAAATATCTGGGGCACACTGCGGCGATAGCGCTTGGCGATGTACCAGTCGAGGTCATAGAACATCCCGCCGAGCCTTTGCGCCAAAGGACGGCCTACGGTGGTCTTGCCCACACACATATATCCCAGAAGGATGATGCTCTGCATACCGTGTCTGCGTGGCGACTTACTTCTTGCGCTTGGTGGCGCGTCCCTTTTCAGCCTCTATGATGGCTTGACAATCGGCAAAGGAGAGTTCCTTGGCCATAGCAGCCTTGGGCTTGGGGATGCGATAGTTCTTGCCTTTATAAGCAATGTAGGGGCCGAAGCGGCCTTGGCGTATCTCCATATCGGGATCTTCGTCGAAGGTCTTGAGGTGGCTCTTCTCCTCTGCTTCACGACGGCTGAGGATGAGGGCAATGGCCCTGTCGAGGGTCACGGTGACGGGGTTTTCCCCTTTGTCGAGAGAGCAGTATTTGCCGGCATGCTGCACATAAGGGCCAAAACGGCCAGCACCCACCTTGACCACCTGTCCTTCATACTCGCCCAACTCTCGGGGCAGGCGGAACAGGTCAAGGGCTTCCTCCAAGGTGATGGACTGGATGCTCTGCGTCTTGAGCAGCGTGGCGAAGCGCGGTTTCTCCTCGTCTTCGCTGCTGCCGATTTGCGCCATCGGACCGAAGCGACCGATACGCACCTTGACAGGCTTGCCCGTGGCAGGGTCTGTGCCCAAGACGCGCTCACCAGCGCGGTGCTCACCGCTCTCGGTCATCGCGTGCTGCACAGCGGGATCGAGTGTGTCGTAGAAGGCACGGATGACATCGCGCCAAGCCTTCTTGCCATCGGCCACGCGGTCGAAGTCCTGCTCCACATCGGCGGTGAAGTTGTATTCGAAGATATCGGGGAAGTTCTCGGTCAAGAAGTCATTGACCACAACGCCCGTATCGGTGGGCAGCATACGTCCCTTATCCGCTCCAACGGTCTCCTGCAACGTGGCGCGCTGCACGGTGCCGTCGGTGAGCGTCAGCACCTCATAGTCGCGTTTCTCGCCGTCGCTCTCGCCACGGCGGACATATTCGCGCTGCTGTATGGTGCTGATGGTGGGTGCGTAGGTCGAAGGTCGGCCGATGCCGAGTTCTTCGAGTTTGCGCACGAGCGAAGCCTCGTTGTAGCGCGTCGGCTCCTGACTGTAACGCTGCTGCGCCGTTATCTCGCTGTATGTCAGGGTCTGTCCCTTCTTCATGGCGGGCAGGATGCGGCCTTCGTCGCCGTCCTCATCCTCATCGCGGCTCTCGCGATAGACGCGGAGGAAGCCGTCGAACTTCACCACTTCGCCCGAGGCGTTGAACTGCCATGGTGCGGTCTCGCCATCGGCCTCCATCAGTATGCTGACGGTCGTCTTCTCCAACTTGGCATCGGCCATCTGGCAAGCGATGGTGCGCTTCCATATCAAGTCGTAGAGGCGCTTCTCCTGCGCCGTGCCCGAGATGCTCTGACGGCGCATATCGGTGGGGCGTATGGCTTCGTGCGCCTCCTGTGCGCCTTTGCTCTTGGTGTGGTAGCGGCGTGTCTTGGGATAGGCTTCGCCCATCAGCCCCGTGATGACAGGGACACAGGTCGTGAGACACAAGTCGCTGAGGTTCATCGAGTCCGTACGCATATAGGTGATGAGACCCGACTCATAGAGGCCTTGCGCCACGCGCATAGTCAGCGCGACGGGGAAGCCCAACTTACGGGCGGCCTCCTGCTGAAGCGTAGAGGTGGTGAAAGGCGGTGCCGGCGTGCGCTTGGTAGGACGCTTGGTGATGCTCTCCACCATAAAGGTCGCCTTGGCACACTTATGCAGGAAGTCTTCGGCCTCGGCGGCGGTGTCGAAACGGTGCGCCAACTCGGCACGCAAGGTGTTGCCGCCCTCCCAAGAAGGATGGGTGAAGATGGCCACGACGCGGTAGGAGGTGGTGGGGACGAAGGCGGCTATCTCGCGCTCGCGCTCCACGATGAGACGTACGGCGACACTCTGCACACGGCCTGCGGAGAGACTGGGACGCACCTTGCGCCAGAGCACGGGAGAGATCTTGAAGCCCACGAGGCGGTCGAGCACACGGCGGGTCTGCTGCGCATCGACGAGGTTGATGTCGATGGTGCGCGGGTGCGCTATGGCTTCGAGTATAGCGGGCTTGGTGATTTCGTGAAATACGATGCGACGCGCTGTGGCGGGGTCGAGCTTAAGCACTTCGGCCAGATGCCACGAGATGGCTTCTCCTTCGCGGTCTTCATCGGAAGCCAACCAGATGGTGCCAGCCTTCCTGGCAGCGGAGCGCAACTCCGAGACGATGTGTTTCTTGTCCTCGGGGATTTCATACTCGGGCTCAAAGGTGTTGAGATCGACCCCAAAGTTTTTCTTCTTGAGGTCGCGGATATGACCGTAACTCGACATGACCTTGTAGTCCTTACCGAGGAATTTCTCTATGGTTTTAGCCTTTGCGGGGCTCTCTACGATGACAAGATTTTGCATAACATCCTATTTTTGCTACCCCGCTGGCTACGCTGACAGCAAGCCCCGGAGCACAATTCGGGCGCAAAGTTACGGCAAACTTTCAAAAGCGCAAAGTGAAACGGCAATTATTTTCACAAAAGGACGCAGCACGCCCGAGCCATAACAAAAAGAGTCGAACCCGAAGATTCGACTCTATACGCGTTTATCCAGCGTGCTGACGTTAGGCAAGCGTGCCAACGTGCTTCATAAGGCTCGACTTGATGTTGGAAGCCTTATTCTTGTGGATAATGTGTGTCTTGGCGAGCTTGTCCAGCATCTTCTGCACCTTCGGCAGAAGCTCTACTGCAGCAGCCTTGTCAGTCGTAGCGCGGAGCTTACGTACTGCGTTACGCATAGTCTTGGCGTAATAGCGGTTGTGCAGTCTGCGAGTAGCCGTCTGACGAATTCTCTTTACAGATGATTTGTGGTTTGCCATTGTTTTGTAGTTAAAATTAGTAGTCCCTAGGAGAGTCGAACTCCTCTTTAGAGAATGAAAATCTCTCGTCCTAACCGATAGACGAAGGGACCATTCAGGGGGCTGAAAACCGTGGTTTTAGCCTTCGGTGCTGAATTGCGAGTGCAAAAGTACATCAAGATTTTGGATTGGCAAAGTCTTTGCCCGATTTTTTTGCAAAAAAAGTGGTACAAACGTGCTTTTGCCATATCAGGTAAGTTTTTTTGTGTAAATTCGTAGGCGCAATCGTCACATTTGCTGCTACATCTATGCTCATCCTCTCTCGCGTCATCGTGCTGCGCACACTGCGCTACAACGACGACACGCTCATCGCTCATTGTTACAGCGCCAGCGCAGGCTTGGTGTCGCTCTCGGTGCGCATCACACGCTCGCCACGCGCCGCCGTACGCCATGCGTTGTTTCAGCCCCTTGCCCTCCTGGAAGTGGAGTGGACAGCATCGGCGCAGCGCGAACTGGGGCGTTGTCGCAGCGCAAGGCTCGCCGTGCCGACGCAGGGTGTCGCCATCGACCCTACCAAGCGGGCTATCGCGCTCTTCCTGGCCGAGTTTCTGGAAGCCGCTCTGCGCAGCGAGTCGGCAGGCGAAGGCGTGTTTGACTACATCATCTCGGCCGTCAAGTGGCTTGATATGGCCGAGCGCGGTGTGGCCAACTTCCACCTTGTCTTCCTGCTACGCCTCTCGCTGTTTCTCGGCATCGCGCCCAACGTGGATGACTACCGCCGCGAGGCTTACTTCGACCTGCGCAGCGGCACTTTCGTGCAGGTCTGCCCACCCCACCCCGACTACCTGCCGCCTGCCGAAGCCATGCATCTGCCGCGTCTGCTGCGCATCAATTTCCCGACGATGCACGCCTTTCGTTTCACGCGCAGCGAACGTAACGCACTGCTGCGCGGCATACTGACCTACTACCGTCTTCACCTGCCAGCCTTCCCCACGCTGCGCTCCCTGGAGGTGCTCACCGCACTGTTTGACTGACCTATATAAAGAGGTACGCGCGCGTGCGTGAAGGTGTAAAACTGTCTGCCCAGAGCAAAAAAACCGTCTGCGCAGAGCGGAAAAATAATCTGCCCAGTCCGTTGCAACGAACTGGGCAGATTGTTTCGGCTATGTTTTCGCGCCCATCATAACGAGGGTGCGCACCCGCTGAAACTCCCGCATCTCATAGCCATCGTCGATGACGTGGGTGAACAGCCTGTTTTTGGCTTCGATGTCTTCGAGAAGGTCGGCATGGATTTTCTTGAGGCTCTCACGCACCTCCTTGTTGGCCGAGGCATAGCCCGCAGCGCGCAGCCACTCGCGCAGCGCACGCACCTTGGAGCGAAAATAGGTTGCCCCCTTGCGCAGTCGCTCCTGCAACGGCGCGTTGTCCTCGGGCTTTTCCGCTGCGCACAGCAAGCGCATATACTGCCCGCGAAACTGCTGGGCAACGGTGGCCAACTGCGCGAAACTATGGACGAGTGCCGCGAGTTCGGAGTTGGTAGCGGCCATGCTGGCGAAGTGGCGCACCGCTGTGCGCTGCAAGCGTTCAAGGTCGTAGCAGAGATTTTGCACGCCGAACAGGTCGTCGAGCAGGAAGACATGATACTGGTACTCCAATTCCGCCAGATGCTCGTCGGTCACAACGCAGGCGGCCATGTGGCGGTTGAAGCCCGCGATGGTGCCATCGGTGATAATGGCACTGGGCGGAATGGGCGAAGAGAGCACAAGCCCCTCGAGCGACTTACAGCGCGAGAGCGCGACATAGGTCTGGCCGTGGTCGAAGGCACGCTCCACATCGATGATGGCGTGCTCGAAGGTGAGCCCCTGGCTCTTGTGAATGGTGATGGCCCACGCCAGTTTGAGCGGCAACTGCTCATAGGTACCCTCCACTTTCTCCGATATCTCGTTGGTCTGTTCGTTGAGCGTATAGGACACATTGCTCCACTGCTCCGGGCCGACCTCCACCTGCCATGGCTCGCCATCCTCGTCCTCACGCGCGAAACTGCCCGTAGGCCGCACGCGAATGTGACTGTCCTTCATGGCCGTTATCTCGCCTATCATGCCATTGACATACTGGTGCTGCGGGTCGTTCTTGACGAACATCACCTGCGCGCCCACTTTGAGGGTGAGGTCAGCCTCGGTGGGATAGGTGGTCTCGGGGAAGTTGCCCGAGACTTTCGCCTTGAAGGTACGCGCCCGCCCATCGATGGCATCGAGTTCGCGCTGGTTGATGGTGTGCGCCATGTGGTTGTGCGTCACGAGTTGTATGTAGCCGTCGGCCTTGTCGGGACGAAAGCCGGGGCGGTAGCAACTGTTGAGGTCGTTTAGGACGCGGGCATCAGCAGTGCCCGTACGCACGCGGTTGAGCAGGTCGATGAAGTGCTGGTCGCTCTGGCGATAGACATGGGTGAGTTCTATGGTCTCATAAGGGGTCTGTTGCAAGGCTTTGCTGCCGAAGAAGAAGTTGGTGGCGTAGTGCTGCGCCAGCAACGCGCGCTCACTGCCCGTCACCACGGGTGGCAACTGCTGCAAGTCGCCGATGAGCAGGAGTTGCACACCACCAAAGGGGCTGTAATTGCGGCGAGTGCGGCGCAAGATGTCGTCCACCGCGTCGAGCAGGTCAGCACGCACCATGCTGATCTCGTCGATGATGATGAGTTCGAGGCTGCGCAGGAGTTTTATCTTGCGCTTGGTAAACTGAAATTTCTTCTTGTCAAACTTCGCACCGGGAACGAAGGGTGCACCGGGCGCAATCTGGAAGAACGAATGTATGGTCTGTCCACCCGCGTTGATAGCGGCGATGCCCGTAGGCGCCAGCACCACGATATGCTTGCCACTCTCCTCACGCAGTTGGCGCAAGAAGGTGGTCTTGCCAGTCCCCGCTTTACCCGTAAGGAAGAGGTTGGCACCCGTGCGCTCTATGATGAAGCGCGCACGCTCTAATGCAGTGTTGGTGGACATGATGTTGGCTATAAGTCCTTATGGCTTCGGCGTGGCGGACGCGTAGAGACGGTCTATCTCGGCAGCGTAATGCTGATAGACCACGCGACGCTTAATCTTGAGCGTATTGGTGAGTTCGCCGCTCTCCATCGTGAAGGGTTGCGGCAGCAGGAGGAAGTATTTGATTTGCTCGTAGTGCGCAAGGTCTTGCTGCAAGGTGTCGATGCGCTCCTTGATGTACTGCACGATGTCGGGGTGCTGACAGAGGGCCGCACGGTCGCTGACGGCGATGCCGTGGTCGGCAGCGTAGGCTTCGAGCAAGGGATAGGACGGCACGATGAGTGCGGTGACAAACTTGCGCTGATCGGCCACGACGACGCACTGCTCGATGTAGCGATCGATGGTGAGTTTGCCCTCTATCATCTGCGGCGCGATATACTTGCCGTTACTGGTCTTGAAGAGGTCTTTGATGCGCTCGCGCATATAGAGTTCGCCGTCCTTGAAGTAGCCTGCATCACCCGTGTGAAACCAGCCGTCGGCATCCAGCACGGCACGCGTCTCGGCCTCCTTGCGGTAGTAGCCCGGCGTGACAGTGGCACCGCGCACCAGTATCTCGTCGTTGTCGCCTATCTTCACCTCTATGCCTGGCATGACGCGCCCGATGCTCCCCATCGTGACCTTCTTGTCGCTGTGGTCGAAGGAGACGCTGGCCGTCGTCTCGGTCAGGCCGTAGCCGGCGAGCATATTAAGACCCGCAGCGTGTACGAAGCGCTCCACCTCGGGCGAGATGGCAGCCCCCGCTGTGGGGAAGATGTTGGGGTGGTCGAGGCCAAGCGTCTGACGCAGCAGGCGGATGATGGTGCGGTCGTACATCTTGTATCTCATGCGCAAAGCCCACGGCGCTGGGATGCCACGCGAAGCGTACTTCTCCCAGTACTCGCCGCCGACACGCAGCGCGTCCTTGATGAGCGCACGCTGCACGCTGCCGCTGTGCTCCATCTTGTCCAGCACGCCTTGATAGACCTTCTCCCAGAAACGCGGCACACTGCTCATGCAGGTGGGGCGCACCTCCTGCAACGAACGCTGCACGTCCTGCGGACGCAGATTGATAGCCAAAGTGCACCCACAGGTGAGGCACAGGGTGGCCCAGCCACGCTCGAAGACATGGGTGAAAGGCAGGAAGTTGAGGATGATGTCGTCGGGACCTATCTTGAGCACCCGCATGTGATAGTCGAAGGTGGCATGCAAGTTGGCGTGCAACAGGATGACACCCTTGCTGTTGCCTGTCGTGCCAGAGGTGTAGAGGATGTTGGCGATGTCGTCAAACGAAGCCGCCGCCGTGCGCTGCGCCACCTCCTCGGCGTAGGCTGCGTCGGCCTCACCGAGCGCAAGAAACTCGTCGAAGTAAATGGAGAGGTGGTCGTTCTCGTGCTTGCGTACGCTACGGTCGAAGATGACGATTTTCTCCAACGACGGGCAGACGGAGATGACGGAGAAAGCCGTGTCATACTGCTGCTGCTCGCCGACGAAGACGTAACGCACCGCCGCGTCGTTGATCATATATTGCACCTGCGCCGCAGAGGCCGTGGCATAGAAGGGGATGGTGACGGCACGCACGCCGAAGTCGCCGAAGTCCATGTAGAGACACTCGGGCTTGTTTTGCGAGAACACCGCCACATTCTCCTGCACCCCGACGCCGAGGGCGATGAGAGAACGGCTGACAGCACATACCTTACTGGCAAACTCGTTCCAACTGATTTCACACCACTTGCCGAGGTCGTAGTCGCGGTACATGAGCGCCCGGCGGTCGCCATAGACCTCGGCCGAACGCTGAATAAGGCTGGATAGATGACAATTTATCTGCATACGGAGAAAAGGAGATTAGCACATGCCACGCAGGGCGATGCGCAGGTCTTGGCGCTGTGCCACGCCGTGCGTGCCTCGCAGCACCTTAATATGCCCACAAAGTTACGCTTTTATTTTCAATTATTGCTATCCGCAAAACTTTTTTAATTAGAAAAATTGACTTGTTACTCATGTGAAGTATCAACTCTATTGGTTATCTTTGCTTTTTCCACAAAACGATAAGTATAACCATAGGCAAAGATAGCAATTTTTACCAAACGACCAGTGTATAGTTAGGTGTTAAAGTTATTCTCTCGTGAAGAGTTGTTGCGAATTAGCTACTCATCAATAGAATGTATGGTCTATGTAAAGCGTTTTGATGGCGACCAGCATCTCGTCGCCATACTTTTCGGCATATTGAAACAGTTTAACTCTCTATGAATTGGTGATTGGGATGAAGGCGGATACTCACAAACTCCTTACCTTGGTTTATATATCTCGTACGCCGTAGCAAGCTTACTATACTAATATTCGACGGTCACAGGAGTTCTTTATCAAAGTTTATGCCTACCTATTGGAGAAGTATGCCACGTTTTTAGCGGACAGTCACTCACAAAAGAGTTATAAGGGGCAGACACATAATCCGAAAGACTGGGAGAAACTGCTGCACTTAATGAATCCCACCACCCTAAGCTCACACTTTTTGATTAGGAGTTTCCTTTTGAGAAAACGTCCCCAAAGCTCGTGTTTACAAGGTGTGGTGAAGCACTTTATGTTGTTTTGATATGTATCGGACTGCAATAATTCGTAAACAAGAAAAAAACACAGGTTATTGGTTCTATTGTTTTGATATTTCATTTATATTTTGTATTTTTGCAAGCAATTTCTACATAGTTTTACCACATGAAACATACCTTATATTTTATAACTTTGCTCTTTGTTGTATGTCTATGTTCATGCAATAAGTCGAAAACAGGTTCCTTTAATAAGAATGAGGAATCCGTTGACACTGTTTGGAACGATTATGTTCAAGACACATTCTTTGGAGTTCCTTTTGGCACTTCAAAAGAGGCTTTATATGAAGCCTTCGAAAAAGAGGGCTTCTATGCGCATCAAGCAACAAGTACTGAAGATTTTGTGCATTTCTTACCT